>JAGMEL010000247.1 GCA_023128195.1 Caldifarciminota bacterium
TGAAATGAATAAACTCTGCTGTGTTTAATCTTCTGAAAAAACGCGGCATTACCTTTTTGAGCCTGTCCAGCACGGTTTCGCAGTTAGGCGACCGTCTTACCCACATGGTTATCATTGCTCTCATCGGAGCAATGTTTTCTGGGCGCATTACTGCATTTAGTGAATTTGCTATTACCTGGTCTCTGCCAATTGTTATCCTCTCACCATTCGCCGGCGTCTTTATTGACCACTGGAACAAGCAGACAATAATGTTACGGTGCCACTTAATTCAATCAATTCTAATTTTTTTAACGCCAATATTCATTGCAATCACACACAGTATTACACCAATCTGGATACTAGTTGTCCTATTCTTTTCTTTGGATATGTTTAATAATACCTCAAAGAATGCCGTTATTCCGGAACTGGTTGAATACAACGAGTTAGTACAGGCAAATTCGCTTATCATTACCCTGGCAAGGATTGCCACCTTTATTGGAATGGTTGGCGGTGGTTACCTTATCCGCTGGGTTGGCTGGCAATTCGCTTTTTATATTAATGCCTCAACACATTTCATCGCCGGTGTTTTGGTTCTTGGTATGGGAGCAAGGACATTATTCGAACCGGCAAAGAAATTTGATTTTTCACTCGGTACAGAACTCAAAAAATCACTGAGGCGTTTCTCAGAAGATCTAAAAGAGCTGGGTATCCTGCTCGTAAAAGACCGAGCAGTGATATTCGTAATGCTTTCAGTCTTTATCCTGCCCTTTGTTGCAACAGTTTCTTACACTGTCTTAATCTTTTTAATTCAGCAGACGTTTGGACTCGGCACTACTGGTGTTGGGTGGTTCGGTGGTATCATCGGTATTGGTATGCTGGTTGGTGGTATACTCATGGGTATTTTCGGCAAGAGCGTAAATCGCGGTAAAATAATTATTTTCAGCATGGCAATACTTGCTCTTTTCTTTTTGGCAGGGCCATTTTTTACAACCGCTCTTTTTCTTTACATTATTTCCTTTATTGCCGGCGTAATATTCTCATTTATTGGTATTGCTCAGGATACGATTCTCCAGGAAGACGTTCTCAAGGGTATCAGGGGCCGTATTTTTGCTACAAAAGAGTTTGTAATAAATTTAACTGTTGTCATTTCTGCTTTGTTCTTCGGTATGATTTCGAAATTCGCTGCACCATACTCAATTATTCGAGGTGTTGGCATATTTCTCATATTCATTACCATTGCAGCCTTTCTCATCTACCGTTCAATTCCTGGTGATATTCAGACGAAACTGTAGTAATTACCCTTCATTGCCCTTATAGCCTTCTTCTGCCCTCTCTCCGCCTTTTTAAGCCCTTTCTATCTTTAATATCATTGACCTTTCCCTTTTCATAGATATAATTTACTGAAGAAAGGAGTATTATGTCTGATGCTATAAGATTCGGCATATCAATGAACAAGGAGTTGTTAAAGGATTTTGACAAGCTTATTTCAAAGGCTGGCTATACAAATCGCTCCGAGGCGATCAGAGACTTAATCAGGGAACGCCTGGTCAAACAGGAATGGAAATTAGCCAATCAAGAAACTGTTGGAACTATTACAATCGTTTACAGCCATGAGGTGCGCGAACTTACTGAAACCCTTACTGCCCTACAACATAAATATCATAAACAGATCATCTCAACCATGCATATTCATCTTGACAAACATAATTGCTTAGAAGTGCTTGTGGTTAAAGGAAAAGGTAATGCAATAAAAAATATTGCCGAGAGGCTTCTAAGCACAAAGGGCGTGAAACACGGTAAGTTGACCACAACAACAACCGGGAAAAAAGTTCGGTAGATTTGCTTGACATACAAATTTGAGTAGATATAATTAGTTATTCCTTCGCTGCCATACATGGCAGCTTCGGGATACTCAATTTCCCAGCCAAATCAAAGATATGGGGGAAATTGGTTCGGGGCGTGGCGCAGTGGCTTAGCGCGCCAGCTTGGGGTGCTGGAGGTCGCCCGTTCAAATCGGGTCGCCCCGATTTATCCCCACACCTTTATATAGGTGTGGGGATAAATTCTAAATACGAAGCACTAAATATTCACCCCGTTAGATACACACTCAACTTGTCTTTTCAGATATTAGTAACATAGTAAGAATATTTCAATTGGTATTAGCATTGAAAATTGTTTTATCTAACGGGGCAGGCAAATTCTAATTACCAAAATCTAAAATTCAAAATATGTGGTTTATCTTCCTAAATCTCCCCGGCTTTTTGTAATCCGTACTTTGCACACATTATATACTATTCAGTTGATGTAATCTCCCCGACTTTCATTAAACTGAATTTGGTGAGAAGTGGACCAATTAATTCAAATATAACTGTAGTTGCTGCTATGATAGTAAAGATATAATTACCAAATTCCGGAAAGGTTGATTTTGCTACAAGCCCAATACCAAGTGCAACACCGGCCTGGGGTGTTAAGCCTAAGCCAAGCCAATTCTCGATCGGTTTTGGCGCATTGCTTATTTTCGCACCGATTTTTGCGCCATAAACTTTACCAATTACGCGAAATATTATATAAAGCAAACCGACTACACCCATTTTATAAAGAATACTAAAATCTAAATGAGCACCAGCCAAAATAAAGAAAACGAGGTAAAGCGGAGCATCGACCGTCCTCAATATCTCAAAAAATTTATAATTCTCGCGTGCCAAATTAATGACGACAAGCCCCATCATCATTGAGGACATAAGAACAGAAACATTTATGGCGATCGATAAGCCAACATTCAAAAGTATAAAGCCAAATATATACACTAAAAATTCTTCTGAGGTTTTTACAAATCGACTTAAAAAGGAAAAAATGTAACCCAGGACTGCACCAATAATGAGCGCTCCGAAAATCTCACCGAGACCGACAAAAATAATGGATATCTGGAATACTTCGGCTCTCATAGCATTGGCAAAGGCAATGGCAAGAGCTGCAAACATCAAACACCAGGCATCATCAATCGCTACAACCTTTAACAAGAATTCAGTCAATAATCCGCTTGCACGATATTCTCTGATAATCAAAACAGTAGCAGCGGGTGCAGTTGCTGAAGCAGCAGCGCCGAGTACAATTGCTGGATAGATAGGAACTTTGACAATAACAAAATAAATAAGTAGCGCAGCCGAAACCAATACCCAGGTCCCGAAAGCAGCAATAAAAGAAACCCACATAATCTGTTTCATACCTTTCTTTATTTCTTCCAGCCGGAAATTTTCACCCAGGCTAAAGGCAATGACTCCTAAAACTAAATTTGAAAAAAAGTCTGATGCCGTAAAAATTTCTTCGGTGACAATATTTAATATATGAGGACCGATAAGGATACCAACAATTAGAAATGCGGTAACACTGGGCAAGCGAATATACTTCAAAAGGCGTGCGCCGACAAACCCCAATAAGAGTATTAAACCGGCGCTTAGAAGCGTATTCACTTTTCTATGATATCGTGTTCTTTAAATATGTAAATAAAAAGATCGAGTAAGGATAGCATTCCAACCAATTTTTTATCTGATACTACGGGTAGCATTTCAACATTATGAAGTCTCATTAGCCGACGTGCCTCCTGGATTGTATCAGTTTCCTTAACAGAAATAAATGTTGTATTAATAATATCATCAACAAGAATTAACATCCCCATTTCTGGAGATAGCTCAAGATTCAAATCTTCATCATCCACCGCTTCAACAAAAGGCATTCTTTTAACAATCTCGCTTACTGATTTGGAAAATGGTCTAAAGATGTTACAAATACCCCTGTAGTTCACGATACCTAAAAGATTATTCTCCTCATCAATAACAGGAAACATATGCTGATTGGTTCTTCGCATCAATTTTATTAATTGCATAAGGGTTGTTGAGGGCATAACCGTCAAAACATCTCTGTTCATCACCTGTGATATAGACAATTTTTCAATCTTCATATTATTATTATATAAATAATTGAACTATTTTCAATAGATATCTTGGCTCAGGCAAGCACTACCTTATTTCTGCCCGAGAGCTTTCCTGCATACATTGCCTTATCTGCCTTACCGATAAGATTATCACGGCTCCTTGCATCTTCAGGGCATGTTGCTACTCCTGAAGTTACAGAAATACTAAATTTTTGATTGCCAAAGGCGAAAAATGGTTCTTTGCTAACTTCTTTCCTTATTCTTTCCGCAATTAGAGCTGCTGTCTTTTTGTCGGTATTGGGCAGAATTACAATATATTCATCCCCACCATAGCGCGCTACCACATCACCACTTCGTACAACCTTTTTAATTCTTTGACCAACATACTGCAGTGTCTCGCTGCCTACAAGATGACCAAAATTATCATCAACGAGTTTAAAGAAATCAATGTCAAGAAAAATTAGTGAAATTTTATTCTGGGTAGGTATCCGATCTGTAAAAAATCTATCTAAAAATTGATTGCAATAACGACTATTGTACAGCTGGGTGAGATCATCGATTAAGCTTGCCTCCTCCATCTTGCGGTACATTGCAGCGTTTTCCAGTGCAACAGTGATATGGGCAACAAGATTCTCAAATATCTCAAGATCATCCTCTGTAAATGGCTCACCACCGACCTTATTCACAACCTCAACCACCCCGATAATTTTATCTTTGCTAACCATTGGAGCACAAAGGATTGATTTTGTGGTAAATTTTGTCTTTTTGTCAACGCCCGAATAAAATCTTGGATCTTTTGTAACATCAGGGACAATCAGTGACTGACCATAGCGCGCTACCCAACCGGCTACGCCCTGACCAACTTTCAATCTCATCCCCAGAATCTTTTTTCCTGCTGCACCAGCTACGGCTTCAAACACCAGTTCTCGTTTGTCATGATCAAAAAGCAATACTGACCACCCCTCAGCCTTGATTAAATCTGCAGTCTTTTCCATGATGATACGCAGAATTTCTTTTGGCTCTAAAGAAGAACTAATCGCTTTCACAATTTCACTGAGTGCTTGAAGTTCCTGAATTTTTTGTTTAAAAGATACCATTGTCTTCGAATTGGATAAAACAGCTTTTCTACGTTCAATCACCTTTTCTACAACATTTTTAAAATAGTCAACTCGATAGGGTCTGTAAATTAAGCCTTTAATATCCCAAAAAATAATCTTTTCGTAATCAATTTGAGTATCCTTATCAGTCATTATAATAATCGGTATCGAGGCATCCAGTTTTTTAAGTCGACCTAATATTGTAATTGCTGTATTATCAAGAATCAATAGATCATAGTTTTTCTTTTTTATACTTTTTTTTATATCATCGATCTTTACTACAGCAGTCCACTTTAATCCTAAATCCTTTAAATTATGAGACAGTGTAGCAAGTCTCAAACGGTCAGTATCATATATTAGGACTAACATTAAATGTTTTTGACTTCGTATACTAATTTTATATTTTTCTGTTGGTGATTATAAAGATAACTTTTATCTATCTGAATATCAGAAATTTCTGCATCGACAACGGCTTTGTTTTTATTCAATTCTTCTAAATAATGAACTCCCTTTGGGATAATTGATATTTTATGATCCGTAAATTTATAGCCGCGGTTAGCTTTTCTTAAATCATCAACGCCTTTAACGTACTTCTTAAAATCATCTTCATCAATTAAATATTCAAAATTCTCAATATTTAAAATGATATTGGCCAAAGTTGGCAAATCACAGATAATTACTGAACGCCCTGGTTGCCGTTCCATGGAATAAAGGGAAGCGTCTGCTATGATTGGACCAACCAGATCCGGATCACCATGTGAATTTGCACAAAAAACAACATCTTTACTTGGCATCCCCGAGGCAATACCGACACCGATTCTAAAAAGACTTTTAAACTCTGGAGGCAACAAGGCATATGTAATACCATCCAGTTCAAGTGTTCGCTTAGCAACTCCCGCAAACCATTCGCGATAATGCATAAAGTTTGCGCGGATAAATTCTTCAGCTCGTTGAACCATATCCCGCGCGCACAGAACAGCTCTTTTCCCAGCATCGCAAGCAGAGATAAGATCAAAATCAGCCCCGGTAAATATAGAAGAGCGAAGCTTTATACCACGGCCAGTTACTGACTCTGTATAGAGACGATTATATAAAGATAATGAGTTTTCTGCAAACCATACAAGACCGCCATCTCCCGTATCCTTTAAGAGAAAACCACCATATTTTTTAGCAATATCAGCCATTTCTTTTGCAAACTTGTACTTAATTTTTTGTTCCCTAACCGCATCATGCAGTTTGATACCCATATAAGATGAGCCTCTAATATCATAAACCAAAATAGTAATACACTTACGAAATGGTTCAACAAAATTTTTGACATCCATAGAATAATCACGGTTTTTCTTTAGTAAGGTCAAAATATCTTTTCCCTCAAGAGACAAGACTTTTAGATTCGCCAAATCATTTACTAATCTTTGTGGCTGATCATTTGGTGGAGGCAAACAATTAACTATGTCAAGAAAACATTGACCAATGTACTGGGGGATAATTACCTGTTTTATGAATGAATTATAAGCTGCTTTTATTTTATCAAAATCAATTTCTAGAGACAACAGTCCTCTTTTTTCAAATGTATTAAGTAATGAAAGACTGCGACTTTTTTGACGATGTAATTGCTCAAACTCGTGGGTTAACTTTTTTGCAAATAACTTATCTTCCTCTTTGGTTGAAGGTCCGAATTTATTATAAAACATGTAATCATCATAGATGTCACCAATTTTTATTATTCTATTAGAATCTCTTTTTTCGACACTATATTTAAAATCTTCTTCCTCCTGTAAATACTGAAGTATTTCACTACGTCTCCTTTCATAATCCTTAAGATGATAAATATTTCCGAGAAAGAGTCTATCAAATCGTGAAAACAGATTCGATGTCTTTTGAGTAATAATATTAATATCAACTCCTTTTTCAACCTCATTTCCTATTATGTTTTTTAGACTGTTCTCCACCTCAAGATAAAGGTCGTGGAGTTGCTCTTTCAGTCGTAAGACATAGAGATCAATATTTTTAAGTTCCTGTTCCATTTTACCTGTTATCTCACGAAGGAGAAAAGATATTTTCTTGATTAACTTCATAAGTGATGCTGGAGATAAATAGTTTAAGTACACTTGTGGTATTTTTCTAATTGCATCTTTAATGCTTGTAGCACCAAACCCTGCAATATCAGATAATAAATCGTCTAAAAGGTTTTCAGCACGGGCACTCATGATATTTTTATGGACACTAAAAAAAATCTCGGGCGTGAAGGATACTTTTTTCAAATCTCTATTAAATCCCTGGATATTTTTTACATGCTTCGTATTCTCAATCAAATCCACAATTTCATCAGGGCATTTTTCAACTAAGGCATTAGGTATTGTTATACCCATTTTCTTACAACCAAGATAGAGCGCCAATTCGTAACCTTTATAATCTGTTAATCGGTGCCCCAGCCAGATGACAAAGTTAACTCTATTCTCAAATATTCTAACAGGTTCGTCTGATATATTCAGAAAAACTAATCCTCGTTTTATCGCTAATAAATTATTTGTATATTTTTCTTCGTTAACAAACCGCTCTTTCAATAATTTACAATACTTACTATTTTCTTCAACATAATTCTGCAGATCATGAATTAGATATTTATTCATTTTTCAATCTTTGAGGATACTTCAAATAGATATTTACCACGACCACCTTTTTCGTCTCTGATTTCACCTGTCTCATCTATCATTATATCAAAAACGCCTAACAGAATCTTAAGGCTATCAGGATGAGAGATCTCCTGACCTAATTGTTTAACAAAAATTTTATATAAATCGAGTATAAAACCGCGCTGCGTAACCTTTTGTTTCATCCAGTATTCTAATCCCTGTTCAATGCTGAGTAATAAAGGATCTGTTCTCAAACCTTCTTCACTAAGAAATGAGAATTTGTTCACATTCAATAAAAGATTAAAAAGTGTTGCATCATCACAGATTACTGTAGACTTTTCCTTGGCTCTGACCTTAGAATACAAATTTGCTTCTCTAACAAGCATGCCAGTTAAGTCAAGTTCGCCAAAAGCATTTTTTTCTAAATAAATCTCTTCAGGATAGATTCCTGAAGCAATGCCTACACCTATTTGAAATATTGACTGGTAAGATGGCATTAATGTTGCATAGGTCACACCCTCAAAACTTATTCTTCGTTCCTCAGCTTCACGAAACCAATCTTGATATTTATCAATATTCTCCTGAACAAAATCCTTAGCACCTTTTACCATCTCAAGTCCGCAACGAACAGATGATAAAACACTACCTTGTTCGAGTTTCAATGTACTGTAATTTCGTATATCATAATGATTTGCTGCAAATAATATAACCCCTCCGTCACCTGTATCTTTTATCGGAATACCACCAAATCTACTAACAACAGACAGCATAAATTGCTGGAAATAATTTCTTATTCCGCTCTCCCGTTCGGCGTTCCTTAACTTTGTACCCATAAATGTTGAGCCTCTAATATCGTACACAAGCACAGAAACCAAATTTTTATGGTGTAGGACATTTACATCAGAAGCATCCCTTCTTCTTTTACTAATATCAAAATTTTCTCCAATCACAAAAACTTCACCTGATAGCGATTCTTCTGCAAGATAACGGACCCCTTCGCTCGGTGTTACATCTGACAATTTAGGGTAGTATTCAATTAACTCTTCCAGCAGAAATGTTTTAATCAAGGGTTCTATGACTTCATTAGCTATTATTTCAAATTTTTTATTGATTGCTTTAATATTATATTTTTCCTTTAAAAAACCGGACCTCCGGTATTTATTTATAACCTCTATCGCCGCCTTATTATTCTTTATTTCACTAACAGTATTTTTTATTAATAACTGAAGTTGTTCTCCAGTAATACTTTTAGTTTTATTCAAAGACAATATTATATAGGGATCCCATTCATTCTTAAAAACAAATCCCAATAAATTTTTTGTTTTAAGACTAAGAATGTAATTTAATTCACCTTCTTTCTTTACCCGTTCCTGGTATTCATTGTTAAGAATCTTAAGATCATAACCATGGGTCATAAGATTAGATCGCAGTTTTTTAATCATGCCATCAATTGATTCCTCAGTTGAAAAATTCACAGTAAGATCGATCAACTGTTCTTCGATAACCTTGGTCGTCTCTTCTGTTTTTCGTTTAATATCATGTTGTTTTCTCTTAATCATCTCTTTTCTGTTTTCAATTCTTTTAATCATTTCATATGCCTTTGTTTTTAGTAATTTCAATATTTCAGAAAGGCTTTCATTATCAGGAAAGAAAAAGTAGGATTTAAAGATTTTAAGAACTTCATCTTTGTTTAAAAATG
>JAGMEL010000248.1 GCA_023128195.1 Caldifarciminota bacterium
GTAATGTTTTTAAACATAGCGCTAAACAAAGGTTCTGGCAATCCTTTTTCAAAAAAACATGTGCTTAATAATTTCATTGTTTCTGAATGGCTGCATTGTGGTAAAAGTGGAATCTTTGCATAAGAATCTAATATTAATGTGTCAGTTACAGCCATATTTTCAGCCAGTGAATGCCTGATATAGTTGAATAATTGATTAACGACAACGCCCAATCGTTCTGAAATTAATATTTTCTTTACAAGCGGCATGTGCATAGTTTCTTTAGTCAGAAGATCACGCAGAAGCTTACGGTTAACAATCTCAAATATTAATATTCTGTTATTATCGCCCGCTACGAACTTTTTGTAGATTTCAAACAAATTTTTGCTATATCTCTCAAAAAATTGGTCCCATTTGTCAACTCCGGATTCATCTGATAAAAAATGTGCATAATGTGTGATAAAATCTTTTTGTAGTGTAAAAATTTTCCGTCCAAAGTAAACCAGTTGTTTACTGCCTGTTTTCTCAAGCATCTCGATAAAACTGCCACCTCTACAAATTTTCTTCAACATGCCAATATGACGTTCAAAATTAACTTTATCACGATAAGTATTTTCAAGATTTTTATAGTATGGAGTATTCTGGATCAGGATATCTTCAAATTCATTTCTTAGCATTATATCGTTCCTTTACCGCTATATGTTCTCGGAAAGTTTTAGAAAAGTGATGTCGGCCATTACCGATGGAAACGAAATAGAGATAATCAACATCTGCAGGTGAAACAGCAGATGCGATTGAATTTTCCCCTGGCGAGCATATCGGTCCCGGTGGAAGCCCGGTATGTATATATGTATTGTATGGTGAATTGAGTTTCAAATCCTTTTGGAGCAATTTTGTTTTTGTTTGATATTTCTCGTAGTTAATATTCTTCAAGGCGTAAAAGACTGTGGCGCACGATTCCAAAGGACGGCCAACCTTGATCCTGTTAACAAAAACCTTGGCAATAATTGGCCTCTCCTCCTCAAGCTTTGCTTCTTTCTCAATAATGGAGGCAATTATTATGATTTTATTAATCGAATCCGGGTCCAATGCAAATTTTTCAATATGCTTACTAAAATTTTTCATGAACGTACTGATCACTTCTGAATCGGTTTGTGAAATACTAAACGAATAGGTATCAGGAAAAAGATAACCTTCAAGCGAAGAAACCTTTATCCCGAAATTTTTGATGAAGTTCCTATCATTACATAACGAAATAAATTTCCTTTTATTAATAATCCCACTAATATCGAGTATTTCAGCCGTCTCATAAATAGTAAGCCCTTCAGGTATGGTAATAATAATATCGGATTTACCACCGCGCGTAAGTTTATTAATCACATAAACAGGATTTTTATACCTCTGCAATTCATAGGTACCAGATTTCAGATGTTTCTCTTTCCCGGATATCTTTAGCCAGAAAAGAAACTCATTGATGTCGCGGACAATATGATTACGTGAAAGATATTGTGCAATTTCCCTTGCATTGGCATCCTCTGGTATAGTAATTTCTGTTCTGTCAAAATTAATAGGCTGCAACCAGATTAAAAACACTAATATTAATATTGAAATTGCTATTACCTTCCTTTTCATATGGTACATATGGTTTGAGACTTTAGATATTCATCAAGCATGATAGAAGCAGCAATCTGGTCAATCTTATCCCTTTGTTTTTTCAAACCTATGTCTTTCACGATTTCCAAAGCATACCTACTTGTAAATCGTTCATCCCATAGTTTAACCTCAACATCTATCGATTTTCTAAACTTCTTCAAAAATCTACGTACTTCTTGTGACATCTCGGTTAATTCTCCAGTGTGGGAAATGGGATCGCCAATAATCACAAGCCCTATATTGTTCTCTTTAATAATACACTTAAGTCGTTTTATGAGATCTTTTTGAGACTTAACCTTTAGCGTAAGTAATGGTTGCGAGATAACACAAAGTGCATCGCTAATCGCAATCCCAACCCTTTTCTTGCCATAATCAATAGCCATAATCCTCATATATCTTATCTCTCCTAATTCAGACACATAATATTATGCACAAGATAACCTCACTTTGTTCGGTTACTTGAAATATTGGATTGCTATTCCAATACTTCAAAATAAATTATAATGAAATATCCTAATATGTCAATATTGTTAGCCAATGGCTTATCGCAACCAAACAACGATAAACGATGGCGAATTGTCCACCCATTGACTTTGCCCGCAATATACATAAAATAAACTATGGGCTATGTCACTATTATACGCCCGATTAATTGTGCAATAACATTTGTGTCGGTATTAGTCGGTGCCTTTATCGCAAAAGAGTTTACATATTCACCGCAACTGATCCTTGCTGGTATGATCGGCTTTATTGTCTGCGCATTCGGTAATATTGTCAATGATTTGCATGATATTGAAATTGATAGAATTAATAATCCTGACCGGCCATTACCATCCGGCAAGGTTGAGAAAAAATCTGCAATTCTATTGGCTATCTTTCTTTTCATAATCTCTATTTTATTTTCTATCAGTTTTGGGTTACTTGTGTTTTTACTTGTACTTGGCGTCTTAATCTTGCTATTTACCTATGCCCTCTATTTCAAGAAAACAATCGCCGGCAATTTTGTAGTATCAATAATTACTGGGTTAAGTTTCATTCTCGGCGGTATTGTCGAAAATAACCCCGCATGTATATTCCCATTTCTCTTTTCTTTTTTTATCCATATGCCGCGTGAAATAATAAAAGATGTAATTGACATTACGGGCGATAAATCGGTGGGCATTGTCTCTTTACCAATTCTTCTGGGTAAGGAACGGTCATTTAATATCAGTGCTTTCTTCTTAGGAATTTTATGTATTCTGCTTCCGCTGCCATATATTATGAAAATTTTACATTTACAATATATGATAGTAGTATTAATATTTGCAT
>JAGMEL010000249.1 GCA_023128195.1 Caldifarciminota bacterium
TAGCTCAGTTGGTTAGAGCGCACGCCTGATAAGCGTGAGGTGAGTGGTTCAATTCCACTTAGGCCCAGTTAGTAGTTGCGTCATTGATGACGCCTACAAAATAAAAACGAATGTAGTCGCACCATTTATGGTGCACTATAAAAAAAGGGCGGATGAAGATATTCGTGCTAATTCGAGTTTTCATTCGTAATATTTGTGGAAAGAAAAAAAGGAGGAAACATGAGGAAAATGGCGATACTGCTGATTGCCGTAGTTGCATTAATGGTAATTGGCTGCCAACCACCAGAGGGATTTGGTGGAGTCTCTCAAGAGCAGTTTGATGAGCTCAAGGCACAGGTCGAAACCTTAGAGACTGATTTTGAGAATGTCCACGCTGCACTTGATCAGCTAATCGAAGACTACAATGAACTAAAGCAGAAAGTCGATAAGGGTTCAAAACCAGTACCAAAACCACCAGCAAAAGCTGGAGTCAAACCGCCAACACAAAAATAAGGAGAAAAAATGAAGAGAACACTAAGCTTAGCAATTACATTCGCAGCCATTCTTATGCTGGTTGGCTGTGGAGATGATATAGTGCTTGATACACCAGATGTTGATTATGCAGTAGCTGACTCGGGTGCGACACTAGATCTTGACTGGGTTGAAATCGCAGACGCTGATGGGTATTATATATATGCTGATGGTGTAGTTATTGACACTATTGATGATGCAACAACGATTATATATACCGCAACTACACCAGCTGCAGTATATGGAGTTGCTGCCTATTCAGGCGAGGACGTAAGTGGTACAGATGAAGTTGATTGTACACCGGTAGAAACCGCAAGCATTACTCTTTATGGCAATAGTGACCCTGACCCTGCTCATCACAGTGGAATTGGATTCACAACAAGTGGGAATTGTGTAACTTTAGCAATAAGTGAATCAACTAACCACGATGCCATTGATTTCTATTTTGATGATTCCAATTTTAATTATCTAACAATCGTCTCCCCAAGCGATCATCAACCCACCGCTTATAATGATGAAGAAAATGCTACGGCAGCAAGTGGAACTGATTATGATGGGTTAGATATTGCCGCTGATTTCGGAAATTATAACACACAAAGAGAATTGTCCGCAAACTTAGTTTTATCATTCTGGATAGACCCTGATCATGATAACTGGGATGCTGAAAATGACCACTTTGGTAAAATGAAGATCGAGAGCATATCTGGTTCTGCTGCACCTTATACTGCTGTGATTACTGTTGCCTACCAGCCAATTGCTGGACTACGTTGGGTTGTGACTGACTAAAACTAATTTCTTACTGATATAAGAAGGCGGGCATTTGCCCGCCTTTTCTTATTATCATCTTATTCATAATTCTACTGCAAATTTTCTGGTCTCCACCCAAACTTGACTTATCAAAAAAAATGTATAGAGTTTAAATATGCCAAAATCTGTTGGGCTTGACTTAGGCTGGGGATGGATAAAAGCAGTTGAGATTAATCAAGATTTAGAACTATTAAAAATAGGAAAGATAAAAGTCCCGAGAAATACTAATAGAGATGAAAAAGAACTCTATATATCGAAAATAAAAGAACTATTCCAGAGCATAAATCTTTCCCGGGATAATGTAATAATAAATATCCGCGGGTCATTCATCCTTGCGCGCACCTATTTACCACCTTCATCAAATAAAGATGATTTTGAACAATGGTTTGTAGATAGCATTGAATCAATAATTCCGGGGACGCCGATTGAGGACGTAATCTATTCGTACGAGTTATTTCCTTCGGGTCGGGCATTAATTGCCTTTGCCAAACGTAAAGAAATAGAAAAACAGCTCGAGATGCTCAAATCCTGCTCAATAATTCCTGCTTCTATAGATGCCTCGTGCCTTGCATTATATGATGCTTTTTTACCACATCCCTGGATGAGAAAAAAGAAGAATTTTGCTATATTGGATATTGATGCATACAGCACCGGTATTTTAATTATTAAACATGGTGAGGCATTTGCTTCGAATATAATTAACTATGCCAGTATGATTTCAAAAAAAGGTAAGGAACGAGACAAAAAACTAATTTCATATATAAGCATTAATTTAGAAAAATTATTCGAATTTTACAAACAAAAAGAAAATTTAAAAATCCAGAATATTATCATTGTTGGTACTTATTCAACTATACCGGGTCTAAGAAAAAACTTAAAAACAAAATATGGGTATAAAATTGGATTGGGCAACCCATTTTTATATCATAATATTAAACTGCCAAAAGCGTACAATAAAAGACAAAATCCCGTCTACGCCCAGGCACTTGGTCTTGCTGTAAAAGGTTTATCAAAAAAGGGAATAGACTTGATTCCTTATGAGATAAAAGAATCACACAAAATTTCACTTTATAATAAAAGAACAAAGAAAATTGCAAAACTTAGTGCAATTTTTTCTGGTTTAATTTCAATAGCCATGATTATTCTTCTCATGTCTGTCTCGAATAGTAACAAAGAGCTATCAAATCAAGTAACAGAACTCAAAAGTAAAAAAGAATCACTTACGTATATTAACGGTGAACAAACCCTGCTTGCCAACAAGCTACTCAATCTCAAACAATTAACCAAAAAGATGATTCCATGGTCAGAAATCCTCTATGATCTAGGCAAAAACGTACCCCAGGGTATTTATTTCAAAGAAATCACTACCGAGTCACGGCTTGTTACAACCGGTACAAAGGTTGAGAGAAAAATCAGAGTCGTTGTTGAGGGAAATTCCCAAAGCCAGAGAATTGTTTTAGACTATATAAAAAACCTGGAACGAAAATTCAAAGATATTGTTATTAAAAACATTAAAGGTGAGGCAAAATGCGAATTCAAGATAAGTATCGGGATTTAATCAATATCTGGATTATTTTTATTATCATTTCCTTGTCGATTGTCATTGGCATTAGCTGTGTAGTAATTACCTCTTATTCTCATAGTATAGCACTTAAGAATCAATGTAACACACTAAATAAAGAAATTGAAAGATTAGAAGAGAACCGTATCCAGGTCCAAACCAGTAAAAAGAAATTTAATTTAGGCGATGATAAACTTTCAACAATTTTATCAATTTTAACTTCAGCGAGCAAGAGATCAAAAGCCGGTCTTGGCGAAATCAGTATCAGTGAAGAGGTTGAACGGGGAGATTATAAGGTCTTGCCAATTACATTAGCAATAAAAGGGAATTACAATCAAATTGGAAGATTTATAAATACCATAGAGCGAAAAGATATACGATTTCAATTCTGGGAAATAGAACTTTCCACCAAAGAAACTATGGGTAGGGGTATTATATGTAAAATTAAAGGCGAGTTTGTAGTCTTATGAAAGTATTAGAGGTATAAGTCATCAAACTGACCCGTAAAAAGAAAATATATATTATTATCTTAATTGTATTAATTATTATTATCTGGTATTTTAATCTACACTTTATCAAAAAAATAAGGTCACAAAAAATAGAAATACAAATACCGCAAAGAAATGTATTATTTTCTCCAGACTCCTTACCCAAATTTGATTTTGTTTATAAAAATGTGAAACGGGATCCATTTTACGTCATTATTGACACAGTTGCAAAAGAACCAGCACCAAGGTTCTCTTTACGCGGAATTGTACTTTCAAAACAAGGCGCATTAGCAGTTATCGAAATGCCCGATGGTAATGTATACACAATGAAAAAAGGCGATAAGTACATGGGAGTAAAAATAAAGAAGATAACTCCAAAAACAGTTATTCTTGATATTCGCGGTCGTGAAGAAGTTTTAAATGTGTGGGAATGATTAAAAGTCACAAAGGCATAGCCCTTATCTATGTCATAGCGATTACGTGCATAGTTTCACTGCTAATCGGTGTCATGATGTACCAATATATATTGCAACGCCATTCAATAAGATCTACCATCCAGAAGATTCAAAGTTTTTATACAGCAGAGGCAGGTATAAAAAAAGCACTATATTATATTAAAGAAGAAAAAGGAATTAATTGGCGTACAGGAACCGTACTTGTAAATGAACCGATAAAAGATACAATATTCTGGCAAAAAGATGATGCGGTAGAAATATCAGTACTGGACCACTGCGGTTATTTGAAAATCAAAAGTCAGGTAAAGAAAAAACCATTAAAATCTATTGAAGTAATTGCTGCCGGTATTCTACCTGAAAAATTGAAATACAATTTAATCTTGAAGTCAACAAAACCTTTAATCTTAAAACAGGGCAGTAAATTAAAAGGAAAAATCAGAGTCAATCTGGAACCCAGATTTCAGGGCGGCAGTATTGATGCCATTCTTGAAACAAATCCTTCACTTCAACTGCCAAAGGTTGAGCCGGCGCCTTTTAAAAATTCAATTGCGTTTTTCAGACATCTACTTTCATCACCAGAGGAATTTGATGCTGAACTTTTTTCTCTACAGGTATTTTCTCCAGAGAACCCCATTTTGCAAAAAAAGGTTTTTGTCAATGATGCTGTACTCATTGAAAACAGAGATTTAGATTCTATGTGGCATGCTGGCGACAACCTGTTTATTGCCTCAACTGCTGAAGTACAGATT
>JAGMEL010000025.1 GCA_023128195.1 Caldifarciminota bacterium
CTTCGAATGGAATGATTTAAAATGCATGGTAATTAAAACTATTCCAGCACGTAGTGTTCACTTCCAGCCAAAGGCTCCTTTCCATGCTCTGCATTCCTTCCAATCCCCTTGGGATTCCAAATGTTCCAGCGCGCAGTGCCGTTTCACCTTGTCACCTTGTCTCCAGGTCT
The DNA here is from genome assembly GCA_023128195.1 of Caldifarciminota bacterium. GTDB lineage: Bacteria > Hydrothermota > Tepidihabitantia > SM23-42 > SM23-42 > SOIY01. The sequence goes on from JAGMEL010000025.1 coordinate 171, forward strand.
CCGTGTCTTCTTTTCCCGCATCCAAACCCTGACCTATCTTCCATCTTCTATCTACCATCTACCATCTTCTATCTACTATCTTTCCCCAATAATTCCTTTGTACAGGTTCTGCGTTTGGTCCGAAGGTAAGCAATTGAGTTCCTTTTGAAATAACTCAGCACATTTTTTGTATTGATTTATTGCTTTCGCTTTTTCACCACTTATTGAATAACTTCTTATTAAAAATCTGTGTCCCTCTTCATCAAATGGATCTAAATTAAGGATATTTTTTCCCATTTCTATTGCTTCATCAAATTTCAGTTTTCTTAAACAGATTTCTCCTAACATTAAAAGTACGCTTCTGTATAAAAACAGTAATTCATTTCTTATTTCATCAACCCATGAGTCATAAGAGTCTTCAAAAAAATTTCCCTTGTAAAGTTCTATTGCCTTCTTAAATTTTATTTCTGCTGGGTGAATTTTTCCTTGATTGAGCATTGCTTTGCCATTGTGGATTAAATCTTTGAATTCGAGAGCGTCTATCCAGACATTATTTAGTTTATATACTCTACTTTTATAGGTGATATAATCATTGCCGATAACCTTTTTTAATTGAGAAAGACAAACATGGAAATTATTCGTAATTTTTGAGGAAGCAAGATTAGGCCAGAGTAAAGCAACAATCTTTTCACGGTTTAATTGTTCATTTTTGAGTATGCTCATGATAAAGATAGAAAACAGTTGTTTTGGTTTTTGCCATTGCCATTCATTGCTAAAACCCTCTTCATGTATGGGAGTTTCAATGCGCAGCTTACCAAGGCAGAATACTTTGAGTGGTTGAATTTTCATCTGCTTTGCGTCGGGTTGAAGTATATCAAGCCAACCGTTCATATTAAATTTTAAAGCGATCTCAATGGCTTTTTTCAGATATTCTTTTGCCCTATGCTTCGCAAATTCATATTTTAATAATTGAGTGCCGCAGAAATACAATATTCTACATAAATCAACATATTCTTCTTTTTTAAACATATTATTTATTCCAGTTTCAATTTCTTGAAGTCCATCTTCTTTTCTGCCCTGTAGAAGAGATAGAAATCCCTTGAGAATAAGATATGGTTCCTGTAGACTTTTTGATTCCTGGATAAATTCATCTTCAATCTGTTTCAGTAATTTACCTGAGCCTGTTTTATCGTCATTAAGATAAAGTAAAAGACCTTTATAAATTAAAAGGATAAATAGGGATCTTTTAATATTTAATTCTCTTGCCAATTTAATGCCTTTATCTATATATTCATTTGCCATCTTATACTTTTTCTTAAATATTAGCAGTGTTCCATAAAATCTATAAACCCAGACTAAATCTGCTTCAATTCCAAATTCCCCGCATTTTTTTAATGCTTTTAAATATTCATGTTCTGCCTTATTTAAGTAACCTTCGTAAAAATAACAACAACCCAAATTCATATAAGAGAGTGCTTCTTCTCTTATGCGTCCTGCTTTAATACTATATTCCTGGTGTTTTAACAGAAGTTCTTCTCCAGTTTTTAATTCTCCAGCATTTATAAAGCTAATACCAAGATTACCCTGTGCCGCTGCGATTAAGGGTTCGCTTTGAAATTTTACAGCATTGTCTAATGCTTTTTTGCGAAATTGGATTGCTCGTTCAAGATCACCCATTGCATTATATATTGAACCTAAAAGATTCAATACTTGATACCAATGATATGGATTGGATGTTTGCGTAAGACGATTTTTGATTTTAATACATAGTTTAAGTGCCTTATCTGTTTGCCACTGGTATTTATAAGCAAATGCCCTATTTGTTTCTAACTCGATTAAGGTATTATCAGCCCTAATGGTTTTATTTTTCTTAATTAATCCTATCCCTATTTTAGCGATCTTAATCGCCTCTACATACCTTGCTGTGCGAACAAGCGAATGAGCATACGTGCTATAAACTCTGGCAAGCTTCTCTTTTTTTATGATTCCCGGTTTTCTTTTTACTAATTTGATAATTTCTTCTGATATCCCAATTACTTCATCATATCTTCCAATGTGCCATAAACCTGTTGCGTAATTAAGCATTATGTCAAATATATTTCTGTCGGAGATTTTTCTCATAGATTTTGCCATGCTAAAGGCTTTTTCTAAATATGATAAGGCTCGAGGGTTGTTACCTGATTTTCTGAAATCGTCACCAAGTTTTAATAATAAATTTATTATTCGTAAATTTCTATTTTCAGCGAGCAAATAATGTTTGGCAGCATTAATTCTGTCGTTTTTCTTAAGAAAATAATCACCCAGTTTCTTGTGGGCACTCAACTTCTCATTTCTTTCTATATCTTGATATATGACATCTCTGATTAAAGGATGGGAAAATGCATAATTGTATTCCCTTTTGACTATAATAGCGGTTTTTAACAACGTCGGCAATATATTTTTTGGGCGCTTAAAGATTGATAAGGATGGATTGAATTCCTCGCCGATCACTGAGGCATATTTTAAAAATTGCATTTCCTTATTGGAAAATCTGTCAAACCTTGCCTTTATCGTTTCAGTAATTGTATCAGGAATGTTAATCTGGGAATATGATTCTATTACCGTCCATTTTTTGTCTCTGCTGTTAAAATAGATTATGCCTTTTTCTAAAAGTGTATACAAGAATTCTTTTATGAATAATGGAATCCCTTTTGTCCGATTGCTGAGCCATACAAAAAAAGATTCATCGAGGTCATTGTCCAATAGTATATTATTTAATTCCGAGACATCTTCTTCTTTTAGCATACCCAAAGTTATTTTTTCAACATGCTTCAATTTAATGCCATCACACCATTTTGTAATCTTCAAATTTTGTCGCGATGATAAAATACATAAAACGGGTAAGGATTCTAAATTTTGCAGAAAATATTTTAGCATGGCACGAAGATCATCAGCAGACTCGTGGATATTTTCGATAATCAAAATTACCGGAGCAAAATTAGACAGATTGGACATGAACCAGTAAAAAATTTCATTCATATTCATACTAATCCTGTCATCACTTATTGATTTAGGTTCATAAGGATAATAAGTTTTCAACTCAGGAATCATCTCGGCAAACTCATCGTATATTTTTTTGTCAATTACCCGGGTAATAGTTCTGGCAATATTTGGTGTTTTGTTTAGATATGTTTTGACAATTTCAGCAAATAGCTCTCTTGCATGAGATATATGTGGTTTTACTCTAATACTGATCATCATAGTATCTTTACTTTTCTCAAGCGTGAATTCATTAATTAGTCTTGTTTTTCCAATGCCTGGTTCACCTGTGATAAGTAAACAGTTTCCTTGATATTCCAGGGTTGAATTGAATTTATCTTCTAAAGTTTTTTGTTCTTTTCTACGTCCGATAAAAGGTAATTCAAATAAACTGGCTGGATTGAATCCAGGGTTTTTTTTATTAACGTTGTCAATCATTTAGAGAACTCATCAATTTTCTATTGAGCATTTGCGCTCAACAATGTGTTTGATAGAATAATATCGTTTATTCTACGTCATAAAATACAAGCCCGGAGATCAATTTTGGATAAAAATCCGTAGATTTCTGGGGCATTCTTTCTTTATGCTGGGCGATTTTCTTTACCTGTTCAGACCTTGTTGGGTTTAATAAAAAAGAAAACTGAAATCCACTAGTATCAACCCTCCTCATTGCTTTATTCGCACTCCGTTCATATCTTACGTGCCCCTCGATGTTTTCAGGTTTAATACCCAGAATATCTTCGATTAAAAGCGTATGTAGTATTGCTACATCAAGATCCCGATAATCTTTACTACGGTCAGGTAGAATTTTTTTCATATGAGCCATAGATTTTAATTTTAAAATATATGCAGTCTGCGAACTGTAAAATCCGAATACCCTGGATTTCTGCTCTGCTAAATCCTTAAGAATATTATCCCGGTCTGTCTTTTTAATATCGAAATATTTCTCAGTCTTTTCGAGAAAAGTTGTGAGATTGAAGTCGCTCAGGTCTTTAATCAACCGATGTGTTGGTAATATGATAAGTCCCGGGTCTTCTATATTGACCAGTGTTATCAATTTAAAATTAGCAGAATGATTTTCATCAATTTTTTTTAATTCCTTAGAATAATTGAATGCAGTTTCATAACGATGATGGCCGTCGGCAATTACAAAGATTGAATCCTTTAAGAAATCAGTGATCTGTTTTATTGAATTCTGATCATCAATTCGCCATAGTTTATGAGTGACGTTTTTATCGTCCTTTACATCAATTAAAGGCTTTTCTTTACATTCTTTTTTGATTAAACCATTTACGTAATCCTGTGGATCAGTATAGAGTAAAAATATAGGTTCAAGATCCTTTTTTGTAATATGTAAGAGATTTAGACGATCTGCCTTGGGTTTTGAAAGTGTTTTTTCATGAGGCAGTATATTACCCTTACCAAGTTTTTCAAGTCGAACTATGCAGATAAACCCTTTTCTAAGATATGTTTTGTCAGCGACAGTAAATTCTTGCCAGTATGGATAAATAGCGTCTTTTTCATCCTTGATAAATATTCCATCATTTATCCAATTATCAACATATCTTTTTGCATCTCTATATTCTCTCTGTCGGTTATGTCCTTCAGCATATTTTGTGAGTACTAACCTGACATAGTTGTAAGGGCTCTTATTTTTGTACTCTCTTTCCATCTTATTTGATATCTGGTCATAGGGTTGACATATGACATCAACCAAATTCTGTAACTTCTCAGGATTGTACTTAATTCCTTTAAATGATTTTATCTCAGGCATTTTTTCTCCTTGTCTAATTTGGTGCCTGATAAACCCCGCTCATCGTGGATGGGCGTGGGTAAATCAGGCAACTACGAATTTGTGGAGACGATCTGACTACTTCAACGCATCCCTAACCAATTCAGCGACCTGTGTTCCAGCACGAGTTTGTCCTTCTTTTGTTTGTGCTCCAATATGTGGAGTTACTATGACCTGATCAAGATTAAACAGTTTGTTATCCTTTGCCGGTTCACTTTCAAAGACGTCAACGCAGGCTATTCTAACCTTTCCGTCATTAATAGCGTCATATAAGGCATTTTCATCAACAACACCGCCCCGCGCGCAATTTATAATGACAACGCCTTCTTTCATTTTATCAAATGCTGTTTTGTTCAAGATATGTTCAGTCTCGTTGGTTTTAGGAATATGTAGAGAAATATAGTCTGATTCTTTTAAAAGTGTATCAAGATCAACAATATTAGCATAATCACTTGTTTTAATATAAGGATCATATGCGATTATTTCCATACCAAGTATCTTAGCGCGTTTTGCCGTTTCTGAACCAATACGACCAATACCGATAATACCAAGCTTTTTACCGTATAATTCAAACCCCTTAAACTTTTTTTTCTCCCATTTGCTGTTCTTTGTTGATATACTTGCCTGGGGAATTCTTCGCGCTGCACAAAACATCATTCCCAGAGCAAGTTCAGCTACAGAGATCGAGGTGGCAGTTGGTGTGTTAACAACTTTTATCCCTTTTTCTTTTGCCTTTTCCATATCAATGTTATCAAGTCCTATACCGGCTCTACCGATTACCTTCAAGTTATTACCAGCTTCAATTACTTCTTTGGTTACTTTGGTTGCACTCCTAACAATGATACCATCAAAATCAGGGATGGCTTTTACTAGTTCCTCAGGCGAAAGCCCGGTTTTCTGGACAACTTCGAAACCAGCATTTTTTAATATTTCTATTCCTTGTTCTGCAATTGCATCAGAAACTAAAACTTTCATTTTTTTCTCCTTTGTGACTTTTGCTCAAATTTTTACACCGCCTTTTACCAAAAGGTTGGGTTTAGCATTCCGCGCAGATTGTGGGAGAACCTTTCCAGGCTCGATTATCGCGTAAGAAAAGGCGGGAATACACCCAAACCCATTATCTGTCTTTTATCCTGTATTGCCCCTTTGAGCCATCTCGAGCCCTCTTTGAGCCTTCTTGAGCCTTTTTCTTTTGATTATATTCCAAGTATCTCATTAATATTGTTAATGAGTTCTTTTATTTCATCAAGTGTTAAGTCGCCCATGTGAGCAATCCTGAAGGCAAGTTCTTTCAATTTTCCATAGCCATTTGAAATAGCATATCCACGTTTGCCGAGTTCCGTATTAAGGTCAGCCACACTGATTTTTCTGGTATTGTTCATACATGAGACAGTAACTGATTCATAACCCGGTTCTGAGAACATACTGAAGTACTTTTTACCCCAATCCTGGACATACTTTGCCATTTCGGCATGTCTCTTAAAACGATTCCCCATACCTTCAGCCTTTATTTTATCGAGTTGTTTATCCATTGCATACATTAAAGTTATTGCCGGGGTTGATGGTGTTTGTCCCTTTTTATCAAAATAATCTTTTAAGCCGACAAAATCACAATAGTGGCCGCGACCTTTTACTGTTTTTGCTTTTTCAAGTGCCTTATCACTCACAATGCAAAGAGCAAGACCGGGTGGTAAGGCAAAGGCTTTTTGAGACGAGGCGAGACAGATATCAATGCCTAATTCTTCAATGTTTATCTTATCTCCCATGAGTGAACTCACTGTATCAACAAGAAATAGAACATCAGGATAATTTTTCATAACTTTTGCAATATCTTCAATAGGATTTCTGACCCCGGTCGAGGTTTCATTCTGAACAAGGGTTAGTGCCTCATATTTTTTTGATTTTAATTTCTCGTCTACCATTTCAGGTTTTATTGCCTTGCCCCAATCAACTGTTATGACATCAGAATTTCTGTCGCATTTCTGAGCGATTTTAAACCATCGGTCACTAAATGCACCGTTCACACAACAAAGTACATCATTATTTACACAATTTCTGATTGCGCCTTCCATAAATATTGTTCCTGAAGCTGTGAGCACAGTGATGAAATTGTTGGTTTCTAATAATTCCTTCAACTTATCTATAATCCCGGTATAGAGTTCGGTGAAAGCTTTCGTACGATGACCAATTAATGGCGTTGCTTGGGCATCAAGAATATCTTGTCTTACCTCAGTGGGACCAGGTATAAAAAGCTTCTTATGCATTTTACCTCCTTGTAAATTAGTTTCACTAATTTTAGATTCAGACAGATTTCAGCAGATTCAAACGGATTTAA
>JAGMEL010000250.1 GCA_023128195.1 Caldifarciminota bacterium
CATCCAAACCAGTTATTGCTGTTCCTACTAGTGTTGGTTATGGTGCTAGTTTCAAAGGTATTGCACCACTACTTACCATGATGAATACATGCTCTGAAGGCGTGGTAGTAGTAAACATCGATAATGGTTTTGGCGCTGGATATTTTGCTAGCTTGATTAACAGGTGAAAGAAAAGATGAGTGTTGCTTATTTTGATTGTTTTTCAGGTATTGCCGGTGATATGATACTCGGGGCAGTTATTGATCTAGGTGTTAACATTGAATTTTTAAAAAAAGAAATTGAAAAACTTGGTATTTCAGGATACAGTATTGATGTTAAAAAAGTTGAAAAAAACAATATCACTGCTTCTGATGTTTATATTACAGTTAATGAAAAAAAGCAGCATCATCGAAGTTTTAAAGATATAAAAAAGTTAATTGATGACAGTCAATTAGATGATGAAGTTAAAGATTTGAGTAAAAAAATTTTTTACAATCTTGCTGTAGCTGAAGGTAAAGTCCACAACACTAGTGTTGATGATGTTCATTTCCATGAAGTTGGTGCTGTTGATTCAATAATTGATATTGTGGGTTCAGTTATTGGTTTAAAAAAGCTGGGGGTTGATCATGTTTTTTGTTCCAAACTTCCGCTTGGGAGTGGTTTTGTAAATTGTTCACATGGAAAAATTCCGATTCCGGCTCCTGCCACTGTTGAGCTGTTAAGAGATGTTCCTGTATATCAGAGCAATGCAAATCATGAAATGGTTACACCTACTGGTGCAGCAGTTATTACAACACTTGCTGAAGAGTTTGGTGAAATGCCATCTATAAAAATTGAAAAAATTGGTTATGGTGCTGGTAAAATACAAAGTAGTCAACCTGGCATTTTAAGAGTTTTTCTTGGAAAAAAAGAAAAAAGAGAAAATTAAAATCTAACAAAAGATTCTAATTTTTTACAATATTTTTTTGTAGTTCTGGTTTTTTATTATAAATATAAACCATTACGGCCCATATGGCAACCATAGCTATAGTCATAGTTCCACCCACTACGGCCATTTCCTGTAACATAACTGGGATTTCTGCAGGAGTTTGCATAGCAGTTAAAAATGGCGGGTAAAGAATTATTTCTTTATGTGCAATGTGTTCAACTGCAAGCATTATTGCTCCACCAAAGATCATTATGTTTAACCAGCCTATTTTTAAATTTTCAGGTATTTTTTTTCTAAATATGGTTGTTACTATTCCCAAACTTAATGGTGCTATAAAACACGCCATTTTAATTACCTCCTATTTCGATTTTTACTTTTGGTTTTGTAAGGATTAAAATTATTTCCCATACAATAAAAATTGGTATTAGCATAACAATTCCAAGTAATGTTGCATTTGTGATTAGTCCTTCAGTTTCTAATTCAAGAAATGCTCCCCCCTCATAACCTAAAATATGGTCAACTAGTATCATTATCGAAGTCCCCCATAGCATTAAACTTAGTAAGTCCAGCCTATAATCTCTTTTTGTAAAGTACCATGCAGCAGTTACAATTATAGCTGCCATCAGTGTTGTTACAAGCCACATATTTTTTTCTCCCTTTTACAATTTTTATATGTAAATGATGATTTGTTATATAACGATTTTGGTAACAAAAAATTTATATTCGTGCTACGATTATCTGTTAAACGTGTTATCATGGCTGAAAAAATTACGCGATTTGGAGTGTCAATCGAACTGGATCTTCTCAAAAAATTTGACAAGAATATCAAAATGGAAGGATACACAAACCGTTCAGAGGCAATACGGGATCTTGTAC
>JAGMEL010000251.1 GCA_023128195.1 Caldifarciminota bacterium
AGACTATAGCGAGACCTTCGGCGTGACGGTTATAGCTGTTACGCAGCGGCGTTTCACCAAGTATGTAGTTGTCTGATTTATCAGACAATACCCGATAAATCGGGCGACTACAGGTTGTGGGGGGTTGTGCCCGATGAATCGGGCAACTACAATTGGTAAGCGGGACTTGTCATACAAGAAAGCGTGAAACTTTTCCCCATATCCTTCGTATTACTTAGTGATGAAGCACAAAAATATCGAAAGATTAATCCAAAAGCTCCTGGATTTCGAGACAAATGCAGAAGAAGAAAAGATTCTGCATGTTCATTTGTCTCAATGCAAGGAGTGCCAGCGATTTTACCAGGAAATGGTACAAACCCAGCAGGCGCTTTGCGGGCTCACTGAATTATACCCGGAACCTGGTTTTAATGACCGCGTGCTGAAGAAATTAGGCTTTAGAAAGGTATTTGCCTGGTCAAAAGCAGCAATAGTTTTTGCAGGCACCTGGTTAGCCTCTTTTCTGTTTTTTGTATTTTCACCTTTGCCAGGTAAGTTATTTAATGAAATATTAACCTCAGTACCTGCCCTCGTACGATTTTTTGATAAGGTAGAGGTCGTTGTTTCATCGCTGAGCCATGCACTTATGCCATTTGCAAAAGGTTCAATCAATTTTGTGCATCCTGTTATTGGATTAATCTTCAGTATTCTCTTAATTTATTTATTAGGTAAAACTTTACATAAGGAGGTAAAATGCAAGGCTTAATACCTATAATTTTCATTGTTGCACAGATATCAAGTCCTATTGCCATGGAGGCTCATAATTCAACATATGAACATATAGGACAAATGCCCGAAATCGTGGTCACTGCGCCACGGTACGAACACGAAGATGATGCGTGGACCGGAATGATGCCTGAAACAATAGTCACCGCACCACGATATAATAGTGAAAATTACGCATCCTTTGATCAAATAATTGAAAATGTATTACCAAACTTTGTTTATGCACAGGATACCAAAAAAATTGATGTTAAAATTAAAATCGATACTTCTAACAAGACAAAGAGTGGCGATTACTATGTAGCTGAAGGCGACACAGTTGATGAAGACGTCACAGTCACTGGTGGTAACGCAAAAATCGACGGTGTTATTGACGGTGATCTTGCAGTAATGGGTGGCATGGTTGATATTAATGGCATGATTGACGGTGATGTTGCAGTTTTTGGCGGTAATCTTGATATACTCGGCACTGTAGCCGGTGATGCTGCTGTATTTGGTGGTAATATCAAAAACAAGGGAACTATTACAGGAGATCTTTTTGTGGTCGGCGGTACAGTGCTACTCGATTCTGGTTCAGTAGTTGAAGGCGATATTAGCATGGTTGGCGGCACAGTAGACCGTGATGAAAATGCCGAAGTTCTAGGGGAGATTGTAACAGTTGAAATAGAAGTCCTTGAAAAACTTCTGCCGCGCATTAGCAGGGTATTCAGGCTCCCAAAGATAATGCCGGCACCGTTGGCATTTGGCACGATATTTCTTATCTCGGCATTTATCGTTATATATATTCTCACTCTTCTGGTACTCCTTATCTTCCCAAAAGTAATCGACAAGATTGTTAACAGACTTCAGCTCAATGTATGGGCCTCAGTTGGCCTTGGTTTTGCTATGGAGATCCTCTTTATTCCATTAATTACCTTGTTTGCTGTTTCAATAGTCGGCATTCCACTTATTTTCTTGTTGCCACTTGCTGCTGCTCTTGCCATCTTATTCGGATATTCAGCACTTTCTCTGATCATTGGTGAAAGGGTCGCACATGGTCTGAATTGGAATATCAAAAGCCGCATCGGGTTCTTCACTATCGGCTGGCTATCAATAATGATCATCCCGATCTTAGGGATTATCCTGCAGAGCCTCGGACTTGTAGGCTCCCTGGTATTTGTCTTCGGCATAGTCATCCTGTACGTAACCGCAACAATAAGTTTAGGCGGAGTGATCTATACATTGATAAAAAAAGAAAAGAAAGAAAGTAAAAAGTAATTTTGTGACATACTATTCTCGCCCTCCTTTCTTCCTCCATTTAATGCCCCTCCCATATCCTCCCCCTGAAAAGGGGGAGGATATAAAGGGGTTTATGGGAGTGAAAAGGGGGTGTATTGTATTTACTAAGTATTTGACTATAATAACACCATGGAAATTATTGAATCAACAAAACAAGCATTAGCAAAAAAAGATTTTCAAAATCTCGACGACCTCTGGACTGAAATGGTCCTGGATGAACAGGTAGATTTGAATGACTTTTTTAAAATAACCAAGGAATTGAAGAAATTAGGTGAATCTGAACGTGCACTTCTTCTCTTAGAAATGCTTGCTACCCATCTTGAATCTAATGACGAATATGCCAAAGTGATTGAGGTTTACAAAAATATGGTTTATCATGTGCGCGATGATACCGAAATCAGGAAAAAAATCATAAATCTTTATAAACTAGAATATAAAGAGAGTGAGCATCTCGATGAATACCTGAAAATTTCCGGATTCAATGAAACAGGATCAATATTTAAAACGATTGCAAAACTTGAGGAATTTTTAAAATATGATATTGGTTCATATTTCTATTTTGAACGCTACGGCATCGGCGAGGTGGTTGATACAATACCGTCAAAAAAAGAGGTTGTGATCGATTTTGAGAAGAAAAAAAAGCATTTCCTCACGCTTGATGTTGCGCGCGGTATACTTATGTCTATTAACAAGGAACACTTTCTCTATATAAAATATAAGAATATTGACGATTTAAAAAAGATGTCGCTGGCAGACCCTGTTGAACTAATTAAACGTATGCTAAAGAGTTTCCACGAGCCATTAACTACATCACAGATCAAGACGCATTTACAAGGTATCGTTGAAAAACAGGAATTAAACAAATTCTGGGAAATGGCGCGAAAGAAAATAGAAAAGGATAACAATATAAAAATTTCCGGCAGAACTGCTAAAACCTATACCTATATTAAATCTGATGTAGACAAAACTGATATAGAAATTGCTGCATTCAATGAGGCTACTGAGCAAGAAAAGTATCTGCTTGCTGAAGAATATGCAAAAAAAATGCCCGCGGTCTTCAAAAGAATTTTACCTGGATTAATTGAAACAGGAAATAAGGTTCTTAAACAAAAACCAGCACTGGCATTGGACATATTAATGCTGTGCAATGATTCAAAGGTAAAAGCTGAGCTATCCTATACTATAGATGCAATCATGGATATAGAAAGCCCGGAAAGCATAGTCAAAGAATTGAACAATTTTGAGCATCAGAAGATTTTGTTAACATTGATAAAAGAAAATAATCCTAATGAGTGGACAGACATTTTCAAGAAGCTCATATTCACTATTAATAATCTTAAATTGCTTGATGATATTGCAGAAAATTTAAAATGCGCTCCAGTTATTTTAAAAGATATTTATTATACTATCTTCTCAATACCCAAGCAACATCCGCAGCAATTCCAGTGGATGCTTAAAAAAATGCAGAGCGGTGATCTTCAGGAATATCTAAATATAAAGTTTATTCCAAAGTTGATTGATAGTCTAAACTATGTAAAAGGTATTAAAGGAATTGTAAATAAAATTCTATCCCTGGAAAATTTTGATAAAATATTAAAACAGGCAAAGGATAAAGATGCAAAACGTATTTTAGAGACAATAAACAACAACACAGTTTTAGAAAATTATAAGAAAAAAGATTTCTTAAGAATTATCGAATATCATTTTCCACATCTTTTTGCTAAAGAGATCGATATAATCTATACAACCAAAACAGCATTACTTAAAAGGAAAGAGGAGTTGAATAAAATCATCACAATCGAAATCCCCGAAAACAAAAAAGATATCAGCCGGGCGCGAGAATTCGGCGACCTCAGTGATAATTTTGAATATAAGGCAGCAAAAGAACGGCAGGATCAGTTATATCAAAAAGTAAGAATCATTGAATCTGAATTAGAAAAGATCCAAACTATTAATCCGACAACAATAACCACGGATCGAGTTAGTATCGGCACAAAAATAATATTGAAAAATCTACAGAATAACAAATCAATCTACTTTACAATATTGGGTAGATGGGACACTGACCTGGAGAAAAATATAATATCGAATGAAGCGCCGGTTGCAAAATCGCTTCTCAATAAAGTTCCTGGCGATCATATAAAAATAAACGAAATTGAATATGAAATTGTCGAAATAGAAAAAGGGTTATAGAAATGTCAAATAACCAATGCCAAATGACAAATGAAATCCAAAATCTTAATGTTCAATATATAAAAGAGTATGGTTTTTCGTTTTAATCATTTAACTTTTTTTTATTATTTGTATAAATCAGTGTAAAAATATATTAGTGTGAATTAGTATTAAATTATTAGTGTAAATTCGTGTAAAAAAAAGGAGGTTTTATGAAGAGAATGCTATTAATAGCAATAATCGCTCTTCCGCTTTTAGTATTTGCAGAAAAAGAGTCCGTAGGTTATTTCGGTGTCTCAACTACGGAACTGAACGAGGCAATGAAAACCGCGTTAGACCTTGAATATGGGGTCATTGTTGAGAAAGTACATAAAGATTCACCGGCTGAAAAAGCAGATATTAAAATTGGCGATGTTATTTTAGAAATTGATGAAGATAAGATAACTGATTATAACATCTTGAAAAATATTGTTAAGGCAAAACCTAATAATAAAGTAAAAATAAAGATATATCGATCAAAAAAATCGATTACCAAAAATGTAGTTTTAGGCGAGAAAACGCGGACAAGGATAAGTTTTGATATAGATATACTTGATATGGAAGAGTTAAAAGAGTTATTGTGTAAAGGATCACAGGAATTAAAAGAACAGATGGCAAAACTGAAACAAGAAATGGAGAAGTTAAAAAAAGATATTGAAAATTTAAAGAAACAGATTAAATAACAAAAGGGACAGGCTTTTTAAAATACAAAAAAGTAGCCTGTCCCTTTTTCTATATGTTGACATTTCCTTTTCTGTAATTATACTCTCAAATATAATATGGAAATACATAAATTTACAGAAAGGGATAGAAAACAGTGGGAAGAATTTGTATTCAATGCAAATAATGGAACGATGTTCCATTCTTTAAAATTTTTGGATTATCATCCTCAAGGACGTTTCAAAAATCAACATCTCATTATCAAAGAAAAAGGGAATATTGTTTCACTCTTTCCTGCAGTTGATGAAAAAAAGACTATAATTTCACATAAAGGAGCATCGTATGGTGGATTTGTACTGAAAAATGGCATTGGCATACATGAAACATATTTGATTGTTGAACACCTGCTTGCATATCTTAAGGCTCATAAATATAAAAAAGTCCTTCTCACCCAGACACCTTTAATTTATTATAAACATCCTGATCAGTATATTGATTTTGCCCTGCTGAAAAATGGTTTTCATTATCGGAAAAGGGAGATTACTGCAGTAATTCCACTTGATGTTGCTGAACCCTTATTAAGCTTTCATGCTGATGCTCGCCGTTCAACTAAAAAGGCAATCAGAGAAGGAGTTCGAATCAAAATCTCAGATGATTTCAAGAATTTTTACAAAATCTTAAAACATAATCTTGGCATGAGACACAATGTCTCACCGACACATTCTCTTTATGAGTTATTAAAATTAAAAAAACTATTCCCTGAAGATATTATGCTTTTTGCCGCATATCTGAAAGAAAAGATGATTGGTGGTATAGTCATCTTTATCGCAAATACAGAAGTCATCCTGGCATTTTATATTAGCCATGATCAAACATTTCAAATCTACAGACCAGTCAATTTACTCTTCTATGAAGTAATAAAATGGGGACGATATAAAGGATTTAAATACCTTGATTTAGGCACATTCACCTTAAATATGGAGCCGAATTGGGGTCTTGGTCGGTTCAAAGAAAACCACAATGCACGCGGTTTCCTGCGCGATTCGTTTGAAATTAACCTAACGTAATTACAGAGAACAGAGGTGATAAATATCGGGAGTTCAAAATACTGTCCAATGACGAAATTGTACTTAAATACTAAATACGAAATACTAAATCCCGTCTCGTGTCGAACACTCGATGTGAGACATAAACAAATTCTAAATCCAAATGTTCCAAATCCAAAATACTTACATCTTTATCTATTTCTCTCTTTATTTGGGTGGCGGAATGAAACATGAAACGATCCGCTTAGCCCACGGGGCTGGAGGTCTGTTAACGAGCCGATTGATTAAGGACGTCATTTTAAAGTATTTCAATAACAAAATAATAAAACGACTTGAAGATTCTGCTGAGGTGAATATTAAAAGTAGAAATATCGCCTTTACCACAGATTCCTATGTTATAAATCCTATTTTCTTCCCGGGTGGAGATATTGGTAAACTCGCAATCTGCGGAACTGTAAATGATCTTGCAATGAAAGGCGCCATTCCAGAATTCATTTCATTTTCATTGATTATCGAAGAAGGATTTCCATTTAGAGACTTAGAAAAAATACTTAAATCAGCATCCCGGGCTGCTAGAAAAGCAAAAATCCAGGTTGTCTGTGGTGATACAAAGGTCGTAGAAAAAGGTAAGGCAGATAAAATCTTTATTACAACTTCAGGGATTGGAATTATTAAAATAGATTTGACCAAGGAAAAAATAAAAGTTGGAGACGTTGTATTGGTAAGCGGTACTATTGGTGATCACGGCATAACAATAGTGAACGAAAGATTAGACCTGGGATTAAAATCAAGTATAAAAAGTGATGTTGCACCATTAAATTTAATAACAAATAAACTTTTCAATTTTAAATCATCTATCCATTTTATGCGTGATCCGACGCGCGGCGGAATCGTCTCAGTACTCAATGAAATGATAGATAAAACTCCTTACGGCATAATGATTCAGGAAAATGACCTGCCAATAAAAAGAGAGGTTATCGGTGCAACTGAGATACTTGGTATTGACCCGCTTTATGTTGCCAATGAAGGTAAATTTGTTGCTGTTGTAGATAGAAAAGCAGCGAGACGAATCTTAAAAAGAATAAAATCCCACATCCTGGGTAGAGATGCTGCAATAATTGGAGAGATAGTAAAAAAACCAAAAGGCGTGTGGCTCAAGACAAAGATCGGCGGCACCCATCCCCTACTCCAATTAGAGGCAGAAGGATTACCCCGGATCTGCTAACCTTCTTCATTCTCTTGACTTCTAACATCTGACGATTATACTTTCGGAAATTATGCAGATGCAAAAAGAGTATGATGAGATGTTCATGCAACAGGCAATTTCCTTGGCTAAAAAAGGTTGGGGAAAAACCGGAACCAATCCTCTGGTTGGCGCCATAGTTGTAAAAAATAACAAAATCATAAGCCAGGGTTTTCACAGGAAAAGAGGAGAAGCACATGCCGAAGTCTGTGCCCTTGCTGACGCAGGAAGACGAGCGCAAGGTACTACACTTTATATAAATCTTGAGCCCTGCTGTTCTGCCGGTCATACGCCTCCATGTGTAGAGGCAATACGCAAGGCAAAGATAAAAAGGGTGGTTATCGGCATGACTGATCCTAACCCTCTTGTTAACGGCAAAGGAATCACATTTCTAAAACAAAATAATATTGATGTTACAGTCAATATCCTATCGGAACAGGCTAATCAATTGAATGTATGGTATAAGAAATATATCACAACAAAAATTCCTTATATCATTCTAAAAATAGCTATCTCTAAAAATGGCAAGATTTCCGGATTTAAAGAAAAATATATTACATCCGAACCATCAAGAAAATTTGTCCATTCATTACGCGGTCAGGTAGGTGCAGTAATGGTTGGAATAAATACTGTACTCGCTGACAACCCTTATCTAACTGACAGACTTGTGGGTCGAAATAATCCGGTGCGGGTTGTGATTGATCCGCACCTGCAGATTCCATTACAATCGAATTTTTTTAAAAAAAACAGCCGAAGGATCATTATTACACAACGTACTAATGATTCTGAGAAAATTAGAAAATTAAATCTCTCAGGAACCGAATTAATTTTTTTGGATGGAGATTATTACCCCATAGAAACAGTTATCCAAAAACTCGGATCGCTAAATATTGGTTCATTATTAATTGAAGGTGGTGCCATTCTATTCTCACAATTTCTTGATAAAAAAATGTATGACGAGTTATTTCTCTTTGTCGCGTCAAGAAATGTTGCTGGGGGAATACAATTTTTTGATGAAATTTCTAAGGAAATTAAATTCACAGATCTAAAATCCTTAAAAATCGGGGAGGATTTATTATACCATGTTTACAGGCATAATTGAAGAAAAAGGAAGAATTTCGAAAATATTAAAGGGAAAGGTACAAAAAATACATATCCAGTCTGAACTTGAGAATAAAAAAGGTGATAGCATAGCAATCCAGGGTACTTGTCTCACAGTTACTGAATTAGATAAAAAGGGATTTTTCGTAGAGGCGATGGTGCAGACCAAAGGGATAACAACATTATCTGATTGGCGAGTTGGTGACTATGTGAATCTTGAACGTGCATTAAAGATTGGCGGGCGCATTGGTGGCCATATCCTTTTAGGACATGTTGATGAAATTGGAAAATTGATACGTATAAAAGGAAATGAATATTTTTTTCAGGTGAACACAAAGAGCTCCAAATACCTAATTCCCAAAGGATCGATTGGCATTAATGGGGTTAGTTTAACCATCAGCACTATTTCCAAAAATATCTTTACTGTTTGTTTAATCCCTTTTACATTAAACAATACCACTCTTGGTAATCTCAAAATAGGTTCATTTGTGAACATTGAATATGACTATCTGGTAAAAATCATTACATATAAAACGCCCTAAATTTAACACCTGTTTCCTTTGAGCCAATCCTGGCAAGATTTTCGGTTGTTAACCCTTGACTTTTATTAAAAAATGTGGATAATTATTTTAGGATATAGTTCCTATATTCTAAAATAATAGATTCAGACAGATTTTAACGAATGCACACAGATGCACGATATTTTCTCCGTTTACATCTGCAAATATCCGTTTGAATCAACAAGTAACCAAGCGAAGCAAGGTTAACTTGATAAGAAAGGAGTATAAAAAATGG
>JAGMEL010000252.1 GCA_023128195.1 Caldifarciminota bacterium
CATCCACTTGGCTGATTTTTTAGAGAAGATCCTTGGCATGCCAGTTGATTTAACAACCGAAGATGCTATAAAACCGAATCGTTTGGAATACATTAAAGAAAATTTAATAAATGTCTAGACGGAACTGGCAGTTATTCATCGAAGATATCCTCGAGAGCATTAAATATATTCAAGAATACATCACAGGTCATAGTTTAGACGATTTTAAAAAGGATAGAAAGACGATCGATGCCGTAGTGAGGAACTTCGAGGTTATTGGTGAAGCATCTAAGTATGTCCCGGATAGTATTAAAGGTGCATATAAGGATGTAGACTGGCAGGCAATCATCGGTTTGAGAAATAGAATCACGCACGAGTATTTTGGTATAAGCTTGGCAATTATATGGCATATCATAAAAAAGGAACTCCCTAAGTTAAAACAGCAAATGGGAGAGATTCTGAAGCAATATAAACAGTAGCAATCAAACCGAGGACAATGACCAGATTGGGATCGGGTCTGGACCCCGATGAAATACTTGCAGATTTCACCAGGATGTAATATGAGTCATAAATTACATGTGGCATCTCATTACATTCGATATTTTCAACATCTCATTACATTCTCTCTCTAACTTCGTTAGACTCGAGACTATAGCGATATCTTCGACAGGCGAGGGCAGGCACTTGACAAATGCTACAAAAGAAACAAATGGCATCATCAATGAAAAATTATCCCGCAACGTGAGATCGATGACAGCGATAAAAGACCAAATTACGGTGATAACTTAAGGCATAAGAAATCAATTCTTGAAATTTAAGATTATTAATGAAAATAAGTCACATCGTTAAAGAAAGGAGGAAAAAAATGGTGGATATTAACGAGGCAAAGAAATTAATAAATTATTGTGGTGGATTTTGTGGCCAATGTGGAATGTATAAGGGAAGGATTTATGCAAAGGTCGCCCAAGAATTTTTAGAAATAGTAAAAGCAGGTTATTCTGATTGGCTTCCTAAGTTTGTTAAATTAGATTTTAACTTCAATGAATTCCTAAAGGGTGTAGAATATTTTAGCAAAAAAGAGACTGGTCCCTATTGTCAGAAACCTTGTAAAGAAGGCGGAGGAGCACCTTGCAAAATTCGACCCTGTGCAAAAGAACGAGGAATTGAAATTTGCTTTGAATGCAAGGAATTCCCTTGTGAAAAGTTTTCATGGGTTTTAAAAAAACATCCTGATAAATTGGAAGATTATAAAAGGTACAAAAAATTGGGGTTGGACGGATTGATAAAATTCTATTTGGAGAGAGCTGAGAAGGGATATGCCAGTGGTACAAGAAAATATTATGCTATAACGAAAGCAAAATAAAAATAATGCGCTTCGTGTATAAAAATGGATAAGAAAGGAGCAAAATGTGGTGGAGATAAGAGATTTAACCACGCAAAATATTTGGGACGATGCTGCGTTTTGTTTCCTAATAAGAAACAGAATAGCAAAGATATGGATTGGAAAAAAATAAATCACTATGTATTAAAAAAACAGCATTTAACAAGCAAGTTTGATAATGTTCTGAAATGCGTTGAGGATATTGTAGGGCTCAACTCAGTAGCACCTACAACACCCTATTTGTCTCTTTTTAATAGAATAAAGGATTTCAAAAAATCAATGCTTGATGAGGAAATGTATGAAAAGAAAAGACTTTACAGATTAAGGCTTATGAGAGGCACTTTGTTCATTGTCACAAGAAATTTCCTTCCAATTGCATATTCAGCCACGATTGAAAGAACGCAAAAACGATTAGCCAGTTTTCAAAAGTACTACAAACTTGCTGAAAAAGAATTTGAAGAGCTTAAAAAGGAAATCATAACTGTGCTTGGAAAAGGTGAGAAAACTGCAGTAGAAATACGGAAAAAATTGAAGAGTAATATAAGAATCTCACTAATTCTGAGGCTTCTAATGGAGGATGTTCCTTTAATAAGAGGAATGCCCCTTGGGACATGGAAAGGTGAGCAGTTTAGATACTCTCTCTTATCTAGGAACATTAAATTAAGAATGAATAAAGAAAAAGCTAAAATTTTACTGGTCGAGAAATTTCTCGAGGCTTTTGGTCCTGCAACCCTGAAAGATTTTGTATGGTGGATTGGATTTAGCAAAAAGGAGTCAGAGAAAATTTTGGAGAAGATCGAGACGATTGATATAGGAGAAGGTTTATTACTGCTTAAAAAAGAATCTAAGGAGTTTAAGAATTTTAAAGTCAACGGCGAAAGTTTATTGCTTTTGTCTGCGTTTGACCAATATGTAATTACTTACAAATACTCAATATGTCC
>JAGMEL010000253.1 GCA_023128195.1 Caldifarciminota bacterium
AAAATAAGTGGTATAATTCGTTAGCCATGTAACGTTTTGGTATTTGTCTGGTATGGTCATATTCCAGTCGTCCGGCATGGGTGGTGGTGGTATCTCTGGGGGGTCGTATGGGTCTGGGGGGTCGTATGGTTCTGGGTCTGGTTCTGGGTCTGGGTCTGGATAGGTATAATTAAACAACCATGTGATGTTATCAGATGCCAATAATAACCCATCCCTGCCATGATGCCATAACCATGTATCGCCTTCTAATTCGTACCAACTAGCTCGAAGTTCTATATCGTATGTTGCATTATATGAATCACAATATTCTAATGTGTGGCTTCCTGATTCATTACTATCTGTAAATCCTTCTGATATCCAAAGTGTTGGTAATTCTGGGAATGCGTAAGAAGTCCAACTGTTCATGATTTCTACTGTGTTTCCTACCCTTTTTGTATCGCTATCATAATAATAATTAAGGTCGTCTGGGTGTATAGTATAATCACATAGCACAGGCTTTATATTTGTAATATTTATATCTGGGTTAAAGTTAATTGAAGATGGGGGGACACCTTCTGATAATACTATATTATCAAAATAATCATAACCGTATGCAGCATTTGCATACCCTCTAAATTCAATATATCCAGAACCGGTATAATCAGTGATATTAATAGAAAGTCTCTCCCACGGTCTTTTATAAATAGTACTCCAGATT
The DNA here is from genome assembly GCA_023128195.1 of Caldifarciminota bacterium. GTDB lineage: Bacteria > Hydrothermota > Tepidihabitantia > SM23-42 > SM23-42 > SOIY01. The sequence goes on from JAGMEL010000253.1 coordinate 698, forward strand.
TCAATAAGACCTTGGTCACAATTAATATAAACTGCTGCTTTTTTACCGTATGCATCTCTATCAAAATTTACGAAATCAAATAAACCAAAATCTGAAACATCTTGCCTTATAGCAGCATAACGATTAATAGGAACTGACCCCAATCGCAACGAATAATTACCCCTATCACCGCCAGTATAAATTAAATCAGGATCTAAAGTTGAAGTGCCAGTATCATTATCCCACCCCATAAAATTGCCAGTTTCAAAATTACCGTTTATAACTTGAGCGTTTACAGGGTTACAAAACAAGAATCCAACCATTAAAATTATCAACATTATTTTTTTATTCATTAAACCACCGCGTATGTGAAAAATGCTTTGCAGCATTTTATGCGGTTAATGTTGATATACTTTTGTGTATTTTGTTGATAAAATTTTATTATTGTTGTTGTTGTTATTGTTGTTAGTGTTGTATCATTGTAAACTATATATATATATATTTATTTAAAAATATATAATAATAATAATAACAACGATATTAAATATTGTTGTTCTCTGTGCAAAACAAAAACCCTATATACAATAGTGTTGTTGTTGTTGTTGTCATAGCTTTATGACAGGAGTTAAACATGTATCTAAAACAAACAATAAAAGAATCTTTAACAGTAGTAAAAAAAATTTTTTTAGAAAGAATTGATGATTTAATCATTTCGGTTATGGTAGCCTTTTTTTTAACCTTGTTTGGTGTAGAGGCTTTTATAATATTCTATTTAAATGGGTGGTTATAAATGAGTCCTTCGATATCGGTTAGTCTACCTAAAGGCCACTATTTTAAAGTGATGCAATTTCAAGAACAACAAGATTGCACAGTATCAGCAGCAGCAGCAGCATTAATTAAAATGGGCTTTGCATGGGAACAACAAGAAGAAGACCGAAATCAAGAAGAGGTAGATAAAAAGGCAAAAGCAGCACTTAAAGCCACTATTCAAGAAGAGTCCAAGAAAAGCAAAGGCAAGGGTAAAACATGAGAGCTAAAAACGTAAGCAAGAGACATGCAACGCATTTTATAGTTTTTATGCTGCCTTTAGGGCGTTTAACCGTGTCACGTTCTCTATTATCAAAGGGTTTGCATCGGTTCATTAGGATTGACATAGGCAGGCGGTGAGCCTATCATTGATGAATATGTATGCAGTTCAAGGTCCGGCAATTACAGACGTGCACATGCAGCATGCAAGGGTACAGTATGCGCTGTCTGTGGGGCTAAAATAAATTTGCAGGTACACCATATTGATCATGATATCGCAAACAATGAACCTGATAATTTAGAACGGCTATGTGTGACCTGCCATGCAGGGCGCCATAAATCCCTCGAGCACTGGATTAAAGGAAATCCAGCACATAAATTGTAATGTGTGGAGATCTCCACACATTACAATTATTTTTTTTTCGTAACACGAATGTTACTTTGTAAAAACGTGACCACATTTGACTAAACACTATAAACTTTTTATGTTCGTTGTCGGTCGGCTTTTCGGAAGTTTGCTGCAGGCGAGATCCTTCTGCCAGGCAGCCAGAGATCCGGAACAAATAAGTAACACGAATATAACATTATAAAAAAAGAAAAGTAGGGGATTATTGGGGGGTGGTTGTTGGATGGCAGGAGTAACCCCAATAATCCTTTAGTTAAGCTTTACTTGCGGATTGCACCAACCATCTTTTTAAGCAAGGATGGAATAAAGCTAATCCCTATCATCATGATAAAGACACCCATGAAGTAAATAAAAGGTGGCTGCATCAGGAAATCAGCGCAAGCCTCGAAAAGTGTTAAGACACTTTCGGATACTGTCGCAATGTCTATACTGAACTCTGCCAGTGTCGTATTAACGGCTGCGGCTGCATTCTGCACCATTAATACAAAACTCACAGCAGCAAGTATTATAAGATTTTTAACATTCATTTTTGGTTCACCTCCTTGAAATGTTGTATATATGAAATACAGTATCATATTTAAATCATTCTGTATTTAAGTATTCCAATCATAAACCCTATGACCTGAATCATGTATATGACAAGGTATAACCCCAACACACACGCGCAAATAAACAAAATGGCTTCTGCTTCTACATTTGGTGCGCTGCCTGCAAAATATACTATTATCTCACTCATATTGTACTGTTCTGTCATGTTCACCGCTTCCTTTTTGAATTATTAACCCGTCCTACGTTCCTGAAAAACAACAAGCAAAAATAACTAAAGATAATAAAAATTAGTAAATAATTTGTTAATGTTGTGTTATGCTCGAGTTCTGCCAAATTTGTGGCATATACGTACGTTGTATTGTTTGTCATGTTGTAGCCTTACCTTAGTATGTCTTGTTTGGTTTAATCTCCATGTAGGGCTTCTAAGACCCATCCTAGAGCCGTCACAATGAATATAAATAAACATATGTCATAGAACGAGAACGGACCTATATGGCAATATTTGAGAAAGTCTACTCCCATTCCTATTATAGTAGTCCATGATGCTATAATTATGTCAAAATCAGACAATAGGCAACACATCCCAAAAAGCTTTTACAAGTTTTATTATGAACCATGCTGTAAGGATGTAAACTATTAATAACACAAAAACGGCAAGCTCTGACGGTAAGACAAGCATTACAATAGACTCGATAGTCGTATGGAATGAAACAATGATATCACATACCCCTGCCATCATTGACGTAAAAATACCCAATAGACTATTTATGAATGTTAAAAACACATTATAAATAATTGTAATAGGGTATAAAATAATATACACTATTAAACTAAGTTCGTCTTCTAACATTTCAGGCCCTCCGCTTGAATAAGTAAATACATACGCCTATTGTGGCTGTCCCTGTAAAAATGGTTTTGATTTCAATAGGAATAACAGCCCACCCATAATTTACAATCATGTGTAAATGTGATAAACCGTTTAGCATATCATGAGTACCAGCTATATAATAACGCAATGAGTAGACGGTATTATTTAAGGATGTCAAAGGGGATATAACCCAACCTGACACACTATATAAAGTAGTATTGATTGTGCCGCCCATCTCGTT
>JAGMEL010000254.1 GCA_023128195.1 Caldifarciminota bacterium
CATATTATTTACTCTCTCTTTTCTTCTTGAATTATTTTTTATTTTCTAAGTAATAAAGTCGATTTTTACTATCTGTTTGGGGAAATGGAAAATCAACATATTTCACTATTTCAAAATATGGAGAAATTATCTCTTTAAATTTAGTATCGCTTAAATTCCAAAAATAAAGCCCCGATTTCTCTTTATAAAAATCTTCTGAAATTAATTGATAATAATCATTTTCTTCCAATTCATTTTTGGGAATAGCATCATTTAATTTTATAAGCAATTTACCGTTTTTCTTTAAAATTCTATTCATTTCTTTTAAAACTAATATCGCATCTTCCGGTAAAATATTGTCTATCGTATTAAATAAAACTCCCGCATCAATGGAGTTTTTTCCAATTTTTTTTAAAAGCTCAATACCTCCTACTTTAAAGTCAGTTTTATTATCCATTTTATTCAGTTTTGAAGTGTGATTTGCTAGTTCAATAGCTTTTGGAGAAATGTCGATTCCAATCGCTTTTTTTGTTCCTAAAAACAGACTTCTAAAAAGTAAAGTTCCAATTCCGCAACCAAAATCATTTATTGAGTCAGCTTCTTTGATTAACCATTTTAAACCTTCTTCTATTTCAACAATTGGTATTGGTTTTTGGGGATCATATCTTTTATTAGTTGATAAACTTTTACCAAATCTTTCATCCCAAAATTTAATTGTACTTTCGTAATTATTCATGTTCATTTATTCTCCTAATACGTTTATTTTTGGGTATGTGGTTATTCTTCCCTTATTAACTCAAATTCACCTCCACCTTGTTTCAATATCATTTTATTTTCTTCAGGTATAAACTCCAATTTTATCGTTGCCGGGTCAAATTTAAATTTATGAAGTTCGTATGCTTCCAATGGGAATGATGACTGACCGGTTGCTTGTGCAATAAGCACCGTGCTATCTTTAGATATTGTTATTTTTAACGGATTGGTTGAACTGCTATATACACCTAAGTATTGGTCTAAATCTTTACTTTTAAGTTTTATACTTAATTTAAATTCCGGTAAAATATATTCCTTTCCATAATAAATGTTTAATGCTCCACGTAGCATGTCTTTCATTGGCATTACAACACCATTTGAAGTGTAGGCTATCAAAACATTATCTTCGGGAAAATATGTAACCACTGACTGAAATCCATCTATTCCTCCAGTATGCCCAAATCCTCTTTTATCAAATAATTGAAACATACCAATACCATAGCCGTCAACGATTTTTTTCATCTCATTTAATGAATTATCAGAAACTAATTTACCGTTAAATAGATGATTGTAAAAGATATTCAAATCAGTTGAGTTGGAAACAATACCTCCAGCACCAACCGGGACACTCATATCAGTCTCTGTCGCTAAATTCCAAGAATAAATTTTCGTATAGGATAATGCTTCATTCTCTGCTGTATTGATTTTTCCTCCGTAATACGTGTTTTTTAAACGGCAAGGTTCTATTATTCTTTTGTTAAGGATTTCCGAAAATTCTTTTTGTTCTATTTTTTCAGCGATATAGGAAAGTAAAACATAGTTTGTATTTGAATACTCTGCTTTTTCATTAGGATTAAAAACAATTCCATTCTCAATGAATATTTTAAGGAGTTCTGTGTTTGAATGTGGTTTTACCATCCAGTTTTGATAATCTTCCGAATTCGTAAAATTATAGAGTCCGCTTCTGTGCCTTAAAAGTTGCTCTATTGTTATTTCGTTTGCATTAGGAACTTCAGGAAAGAAATCAGCAAGCTTAGTTTCAAAACTTAATTTATTCTCGTCAATCAATTGCATTATAACTGTTGCTGTAAAGGTTTTAGATACCGATCCTATGCGATATTTTGTTTTTTTTGTCGAACGAATCTTATTTTCAATATCTGCAAAACCAAATGAATTTTGATAGATTTCATTTTTATTTTTGAAAATTGAAATGCTTCCCATCCCTTTTTCATTACTCTCAATTCTCTTGAATAAGCTATCCATTTTTGCTTTGTTAAAAGTTTGAGCATTTAAACTAAATGCTAATAAAAATAATGCTAATAAGGTTAATTTTCTTTTCATATTTTTCATTTAACAACACTCCTTTTTCATAGTTTGTAAATTTTACACATAATGTTCAAGCTCAGCGGCGCGGCTTGTCTGGTTGCCGAGCTCATATCGTGCACCTATTCATAGTTTATCGCTATGGAGTTCTTTTTTTATTCTTTCTGATAAAAATATCTTCATTAGCGATTGATATGGAACATCCCGCTTATTTGCCAGGAGTTTTAAATGAGCGATAAGAGATTCCGGCAACCGGATGGATACGGTTCTTACAGAAGGTCTTAAATTTTGAAGAACCACTTTTTTCGCGTTTGAATAATCAACATATTCTGTTGAATCATGTGTTGCCCAGAACTTTCGTTCTTCTTCTTCATTTCTGAATCTGGGAATTTTCTTCAAGCGTTTCATTGATAACACCTCCTTTCTTTCTTACTCATATCCCTTGCTGAGTATCTATCTATATTCTTATTTGATAAGCATATACTTTTTTTAAAGGATGTCAACGAAACGTATGTATAAACAGAATCAAATTTTTACATTGACACTATAGAATATAATTCCTCATTGCTAATCTTCTAAGAATTCAGTATCCTTTTGCTTTTTATCTTGTGAAGATTGAAGATTTGACCTCAAATCTCAAATCTCACCTTTGAACTAATCTCCACTGATGATTGAATATACACAATTGTTTTTGTTTCTTCTTTAAAGGTATAACGTTGCGGCTAAGAGGTTGGCAAAGAAGCGCAGCGGATTTGTATATCCCGCTTCAGCCGTTTGTTATGCATTCAATGATTCCAACAATTGTCGTGCATATGCATCGGCAGTCATCTTGACCCAACTCTTGTTAACTATAAATAGAAATATTAACAGATATACAGATATAATAATCGCCGTGCTGATTAACGTTGTATCTATTGATGGTGATGCCTGATAGAATTGGTATATTTTAACAATAATCAGTGATAGACAAACAATGCTCACCAACAAGCACAAATTTCGAAGCCCATATAGATTACGTCTAAAACCATAATTGACATTTTCTTTAAAAACCAAAGGATATTTATTGCCATTTCTAGTTTTTCCTCGCAAATAGTCAGACCATGATAGATATATTTCATCTGCTTCCGTTGGGTTGTTGTTCTCAAAATCTGGCGTTGGCGCATTAATACCTGTTTCTTGCGACAAAAAAGAGTGATATCGTTGCTTGATAGGGTTTGAGATTGTTTGATCACGGAAACGAAAGAATCTTATAGATGGCATTCCATCCCACTCCTGAAATAAGTTTTTTTCCAGTTGTTTACCACGATCACGGGCTAAGTGTGCTAAAAACTGGAGTAGGCCAAAGGACACTGCCAAAGCAACTAAACTTGACCATAAATGGAATATTTTAGGATACGCAACAAAAACGGTTATTAATAACGGGAACAAACAAATAAGGCCTGGATATACCCTTGCTTTTCTATCATATGGATCTGCAATCTTTCTTAGATCAATCATTATTGTCTTCTTCTACTTCTGAATAGAAAGGTAACGGCTCAGCTTTTGACCACCCTCTATCGGGTGTTCCATTAGAGTGGTGGCACTTTGTTGACCCTTGAGTAGCTATTACTTTACCTCCTCTACGGATAAAGGCGTTAACAACCCTCTTATTTGGATGCTTTGGATTTTCCATTTTCGTAGCAGAAATAAACGCTGTAAAATTAGGCTCAACTTCTTGTGCTATAGGAGGACTGAGCAATCTATTTAATATTGTTGGACCTATGTTCCTTTTGCTACCATGATGTGGGACTTGAATAAATGAAAACTGTTGTAACTCTATCCCTTGGCTTACGATGTAATCTGCACTCTGTGCTAATGCTGGAACTCCACAATCACCTGTAAGAAGAATTTTTTTTCCATCAAAATCGAACTGTAATATTATTCCAGAGTTATTTTCACTTGAAGTAGCATCATCTTCTGGATCTACAAGTTTTTCATCATCCCATGTTTCTGCGATCCAATTTACCGCTTTTTTTACCGCCTCCATCGCGCCCTTCAGTAAGCCATAGCCTTTATCAATATCTTCTGTAACATCAGTTATTGATTTAAAATTTATCAATTGCTGAAGATAAAAGGTAGAGGATGGACCAGCTATCAATAAACATGGTATGTTATGATCCTGACTATCAGAAAAAGCATGAAATATGGGGACGTTTTTTTCATTTGCCAATTCATATACCTTATATGCATATGGATGTCCTTCGATAAGCCTGTTTTTCAGACTTTCTTTTGTTACTCTTCCATCAGACACATAGTCACAGATAGAATCCACATAATCCCAAGGGCAATGCATTAAAACTTTTTTAACAGTGAGATTCTCAAGAACACAAGATAGTCCTGACGCATGATCTTGATCAGGGTGAGTGCAAACAAGAAAATCTATTATTTTTGTGTTGTAATATTTATCTATGTGTTTACATAAGGATTCCCCCGACTCCTGTGCACCCCCATCAATTACACCTACGGACCAATTTGTACCCTGGTCTAATGAGTAACGTAAACAAATTGCATCACCTGACTGCTCTCCTTCCCCAACAGGCAAAAAGTCTATTTCGTATAGCATGATCATCTCCTTTTATGCACAACATGTGTTAGACTGCCTAAGTAATCTGACAAATACTGCAAGTTTGCAGTATAAGATTTTAAATAATAAGCGTGGTTTGTATTAACCATATAAATTCCCCCTATCTTTATGTGATAAGTATAAACTTTTTTACAAGAATGTCAACGAAAAGGGACGAATAGAATTTTTGTATATTTGAAAATTAATAATAGCCCAACGTAAAGCTCAGCCGCAGTGTTTTTTCTGTCGGCTACAAGAGCATTGTTAGGATTTTGTCTTTTATGTCCACGTTTCAAGTTGATAGAAAATTGTGCAACATAAAGTTTAACGTCCCAAGAGAACTGTATATACCAATGAGAAGATTGAAGTAAAAAATCTTCTAGCCGGGATCACCGGGAACCACTTTCTCAGTTGGGCATTCCTTTGGGTGTTTTGGACATTGCCAAATTTCGCCTCTTCCTCGGCGTAGTCGACGATATTTCGTCCGGCCATCTACCTGACATATTGGCACTTTTTTAAAAGGTGGTCTCTCATCAATGTCTCTCAAATATCCTTTGCATTTTGGGTTTGTACATCCGACTTTCATTGATTGAAAATCCCAACGAAAGTGCTGGCGGCGTTGGTTTACAATTTGAATTGGAAAACCACAATAGGGACATAAACGGGGAGTACCGTCTTCATTCGTTGCGGCTTGTCGGATATGTCTTGCACGAAGAAATTCCAAACACTGCTTTGCGTATCTAGGGGCGTCTCTCCGATGAATCGTCTCCTGGCGCCCACGATGGCTTGACCAGTTCATGCTTCCCGTATAAAGAATTTTTTCGTCGATTATAACGTCTTTCCCATGCATACCGCTTGCTGAGACAACAATGGCGCCGAGGGAGCGTAAATTCCTGATAACGCCTTCAACGTAGCTTCTATTTTTGGCTTCGGCTAAAGGAGGTGTAACTATGGTTACTTCAATACCTCTTGTCAAAGCGGCATTAAACAGAGGCTGGATTTTCGGCCATCTGTATTCTCCAAAATATGGTGCTAACGCAAAAATAGAATTTTCGGAGGCATTGATGTCCTTAGCAAAACGACCAAAGAATGACTCCTCGTCAAGGGGCTCCATAGTGTCACCGTTTTCACCTTTTGGTATATCCCAGGCAGCCGGTTCGCTGGTAGGAGATGCTACGCGTTGTTGAAAGTCTTTTCCGATAAAATCAAAGGCAGATAAAAGATCTGCCGAATCTTTCAGGTAGCCCCAAATCTGCCCAAGAGCGCTTGCAGGTTTTGCATGCTTATTTAACCAATCTGACGATCCGATAAAAATAAACTTGTTCTTTGCACGAGTAACTGCGACATTCAAATCCCTCAGGACATTTATGCAATCATTTGGGTTGCAGAGTCGGGCAGTATAATACGGTTCGTCGAGAACAGAGTCAAAAATAATAAGGTCAGCTTGATTTCCTTGAAAAGTATGGACTGTTCCTGGTGCAACCCAGTGATCAAGCCCCATGTCAGAAATTAATTTTGATAAAAGCCTTCGTTGTGCTGCAAAGGGGGTAATTATGCCAATAGGTCGTGGCTCCTCTAAAGGGGGCATCTGGATTTTCTTTGCAGCCATTGCTGCTATATCAACAGCTAATGTTGCTGAATACATATTGAAACGGCTGAGCGTGCCGGGCTGTTTTCCGCTCCAGCAGTACAAATCTGCTGTATCTACTATTAAGAGTGGGTTTTCTGGCAAAAAATCTAACCATGGATTAACTTCTTCAACCTTTCGTTGCTTAGCCTCATCATGGTCATCAAGATCAACCACTCGCTGGTAAACCAGGTGTCTTGCCACATTAGCTATAGCAGGAACCATCCGGCGCTGTGTTGTAAGTTTTGCCAACACTGAACAAGGTTCGGAAGGTCTCATATCGACTGCTATCCCTGCAAGATGAAACGTATCCGTTCCTAAAATAGCCTTCGCTATTTCTGTGTCACTCCGGACAATTGGCGGGAGTTGAAGGAAATCTCCTACGAGAACTACACGTAACTTTGCCCGTCCCGCTGCAAGGAAGATTAAAGGTGGAAGTGCCATTGAAATCTCGTCAATTATAACAGCATCAAACTTCTGATCTTCGAGTTCTTTTCCAGTGTAATTTTTGGTCAACGTGCAGAATATAGCCCGGGCTTCGTCGATAACAGTTTGCCCCAATCGGGAAAGCTCATCCTGAAGTACAGCTAATTTTTCTTCAAGCGGCTTTAGCTCTTTGACTTTTGCAGAAAGTTCATTTTCAACTAATTCCCGATTAGGAAGCTTTTCACATAGCTCTTGTTGGTTTTTAAGAGCTTGTTGTAAATTATCCTGCATTTGCAAAAATTTTTTCTTTTCCTGAATGGCCGAAGTCAAAGCATTCTCAGCCTGTCTTAGTTTAAATTCTGATTCTTCAAAAGCCTGTTTTGCTCGTCTTGTTTTTGCCTCTCGCCTGAACCAAGCACGTTTGGCTTTTACCAATCCCTCCATGCGCTGCCGGATTAAATCTTTGGATCTGCTGATTGCTTCTTCTGCTCTTGTTTGGTTTAAACGGGCTTTCTCAATTGACTCCTTGATTGCAGTCAGGCGATTTACGAACTCTTCAAGCTTATCCCATTCAGAAAGTACTGATCTACCCCATTTCACTATCTTAAAAAGAGGCTTAATTTGTACTTCCGTTTTCAAAATCATATCCTGGATTTCTTGTCCCTTTTCCTCCAAGACTTTATCATAGCGAACAGAATCCGGGATTTTTTTGTTCATTGTAATACCGATCCTTAATACTTTTCCGCTACTAACCGCTGAATGGGTTGCCAGTGGACCACATTTATCTCTCTCAGTTTTTACTGCCTCGTATAGTGCCTGATCCACTGCCGCGTGAGTGTGGCTTGTAACCAACACTCTCTCGTCAGCTTCAATGAGTGCAGTTATGAGATAGGCGATTGTGAATGTTTTTCCTGTTCCTGGAGGACCCCAAATATAGGTAACCGAGGATCCACAGGCTTGTTCTACAGCCTTCCTGGCCTCTCCTTCTATTTTATCCAGACCCAGTTCGGGTATGTCTGGAAGACTTTGAAAACGGACTGCGGTCTCAGTTGGATGGAATGTCGAAATTGCCAATGAGGAAAGATTTGTTGCGCTTTCTGAACATTCTTCGAGAGCTTCAGCAAGCCTTCGGAGTAAGGCTGTGTCGTCAATAACAAGTCTTGCCCAATGGATGCTAGTAGGTAATGCCTTGCCTTCGATATATAGGTGGATAATGGTTCCTTGTTGTCCTATTACTGATGCCGTAAATTCACTATCTTCATTTTTTAATCTTCCATTAGTGTCTTCAGGTATCCGTGTTCCGTCAGCAATTAAAAAGGTAAAGATTCCCTGATTTGGCCCTTTTAACTCGATTAGCCTGCCGGAATGAAGTTCATAGACATGTGTCCCCCCATTCCTTTCAAGTGCCTGAAGTTCGGCACTGACACCTTCAGCAAACCACTTGGAAAGCGTCTCCATCTTTTGAGGCGGTTTCAAATCAAAATTTATGGCTACCATATTGTTACTTTACGAGAATCCTAACGACAAAGCTCACCTGCCGCTATGAAGCGCAGCGGAATAGCGGGCAGGTACAGCGTCTTGTTAGTAGGTATTTTTTTATGCATTGGTTTCTTCGGTTATTACTGATGTATCAATTACTTCAAAGTTCTGAACCTGTATTTTATTTCTTAGCTCATCTATTATCAAGTTGACTCGCTTTTCTATAAAAATATCCAATCCATTTTCTGGCATACTGTCAGACCTTGCCCATTCCAATATTTCCACTGGTAGCAAATGGGTCGGCATTATTTTTTCGAATTCCGGTTTATCGTAGTCCTTGATATATTCAAGTGGACTACGATTAGTAATATCAAGGTTTGTGAGTTGAGTTATATATGAAATATTCATCAAACTGTTGCTATCAATGTTATTCTTATGTTTATGGTTCAGAACATAATCCGAATTGGTTGGAAAAATATGGTGCAAATTCGGCTTATCAAGAGAAAAGAAGAAGTTTTGTACTAAAACCTCTCTGTCACAATGTTCCCAATCTTTTGGTTGATGATTTGCGAAAAGTGAAAGAATTGCTCGACTCCAGCGCCCTTTTGAACTGTATGAAGCAGAACGAAGTTTGTCTTTATCAATCAAAAATCTTCCGAACTCATAAGGTTCTTTCTTTTTTTCTTTATCTAAAAAGTCTATGTGTTGGAACAAGTGAGTTGTGTTACTCAATAAATCGTCATTGTGGAAGCTGTTATACCAAAAATATTGCTTCAAAAAACTGTAATTGGGATTGTCATTTTTGTGGAAATAATTTGCAAGTGTAAAGTAGAAATAGCGAAATGGAATCAAATACGGTGTCTTTATATGCAGGTGGTTTTCGAAAAAATCAAATGTTTTTAGAATTGCAGTTTTAGCCTCATCCCATATTTCTGTTATTTGTTCGGTTTTGATTTCATTAAGGTAGCGGTCGGTTATGTTGCGAACCCCTGAGTTAGTGATATTGCGATTGATGAGAACAGCAAGTGTCTGCAAATAATGTAAATCATCAATTTCTAAAAATTTACTTTGATTTGTATTTCTGAAATCATTAATTATCTCCCTAAGATAGAAACCTTCTGCATTATCTGTTTCAGGACAGAAGGTCTTAGCCACAACAATATCAAAAATATTCAGTGCTTTACCTGCTTGATTTATACGTTCAAAAATTTGGCACACTTCTGCAACTTGAATACCTTTAATTTCAATAAAAGAAATACGGTAATTATCTAAAATTTCTTTTAATCGACGCAATTCTTTACGGACATGATTATCATAGTTTTTGTAATCATAGTTAGAATTCTCAACTAATTGTCTTTCTACTGTCCCAAAGTTATTTTTAATATCAATCAGTTTTACAATAAGCCTTTCTTTAAATCTTTTATTTTTTCCTATGTTTTGTCGAAGTTCTCCATTTCTATCATCAATTTCTTCCCAAAATAGGAAACGACTTCTATAACTTTCATCATCTGTTTCACTATCACTAAGTATTGTTAGATCTACGTAAAGCGTTGGATCAAAGCCCGGACGTCCTTCAATACTTCCCCCATAAAGAGAAGTTAGCAAGCTAGTAGTTCGTTGTTGTCCATCAAGTATATATTGATACTCAGTTCTGCTGAAATTAGGATCTGCGATTACATGACCACCTATTTGCCTATGATTTTGAAGTTTTAATCCGGTTTTCCAAACAAGAATGCTTCCAAGAGGATAGAATTTATAAATACTATCCCATAATTTTTTTACGTTTTCTTTTTCCCATACTACGTTTCTCTGAAAAGTTGGGATTTGATAGTTTTTGTTTAATAACTCATCAAGGTAAGTAGTTAGTCCTTTGTTGGTTGGAAATATTCTGTCTGTATAGTTCATGGTTTCTCTTTTAGCTTTTACCTGCTAACGTTTCGGATAACCGGCAGGGAAAAGCGCTAGCTTTTTCCTGTCCGAGTTCATCCGATGGTTGGGCAAAAACGTCATGTTCCGATCTGGCGGATCCAATCCCTTATATTCATGCCCACACGCTCAATGTCATCGATGGAGAGCTGGCCGCTGTGCATAATCACGTTTCTAGATCGTTCAATGGTTCGAATGATGTGGCGAACCCATTCTATGTCAGGGAGTAAATCTTCGAAACTTGACCAGTTCTTCTGGAGGATAGAAATCAGATCCTTCAATTCGGTGAAGTAGATCGGACTTATACCCCTTGTACCATGCCAGCGTATCCGTTCCTCATCCTTAATCTTTCGTTCGGCACGTTTGCGCACATCATCCGAGACACATGAATTCCACCAGTTGGCTCCCTTTTCCTCCAGAAGCCGATCGGAGATTAACTCCCGAACCATATTCTCGAAACTGGCAATGGCAACATAGATCGCAGACATTTTTTTAGCGTCTGCAACGGCATCAGGATCTAAATCCTTCAAGGAGACCTTCCTTGCTATGCTCTCAAAAGTCAGTTCTCCTCCGCGTTTTCCGCCTTGCGTGAGTCTTTCAAGAGCGACCTCGGCCAACTGTCCCTTCAGGACGAAGCCAGCGATCCGATTGTCTGGACGATCAAGCATGCTCATAAGATATGCTCCTTGAGAGATCGGAAAATAGCGTCATAAACTGCCTGATCCCGAGTTGCTGGAAGCTCAATGTGGATGTTGTAGGCCAGATCAAACACTCTTTTTTCAGGCGGCGTTTCTTTAGAAATCTCTACTTCTTTTTCTAGTTCCTTTTGGGGTTCCTCCTTCTTTTCCTCACGTTCCTTTTCAGGCCGTTTCGGTTTTTTTTGGGCGGGTGGAGCCTTGAAATTGGCGAGCTTGCAAAGGGACATAAAAGTCATCGACATCTTACTCAAAACCGTCTCGCTCTTTGTCCCTCTCGTCAAGGTCTTGAGTTTCTGCTTTACCTCTGTCTGATCCATGTCATATGCCTTACTGTTAACGCGGAAAAGATCACCATATGCTTCCCGTATTGCCTCAGCCAATACACGTTCAGACTGCGTATCGTCGAGGAAGGCATAGTATCTTTCCGTAGGCTCACCTGATTCTTCCAAAAATCCGAGTCCTTTGAGCATTCCCACCATTAGGCGATCATTTGTACTCTCGAATCCGAGCTCAACCATAAAACGCGATGTGAACTTTTCGGGTGCTTGTGCGTTTCGTATTGCTTCCAGTATTGCCTCGAGATTTTTGGTTTGAGTTAGGTATGTGGTTGTTAGAGCCATGCTGCATTCCTCCTTTGCTTAATATTTATTGATTTGCCGAACCTAGGTTTATCTGTACTAACCAAATAGGCATCGCTTCGTTCGTCCAGCTCTTTCACGAAAGGGCTGGGGTCGGCACCATCTCCCTTCAGACAGTTCCTTTTACCAAAGGAGCTGGGTCGTATCGGCTATTACATCTATCTGCGTCCAGCCTTTTAATCCAAAGAACAAAGGGCTGTCGGGATTTCAATTTATTAAAATTCCGATACGATAAAATAATTATCATGATTTGTATTAACCACATAAATTTCCTTCATTCGTATATAATAAGTATATCCTTTTTTTAAAGGACGTCAACGAAAAGGGGGGAGCGAATTGAACAAGATCAACTAACAAGTTGATAAAGATGTAACTGCAGTTTACAAATCCCAGATTCCAATTATTCTTCCTTTAATTTTCATTGAAAAAATTTGTATTTTGTGCATCACGGTTGTTTTAGAAACTCAATGACCTTTTTATTTACCATCTCCGCCTGAATAATTGTTAAATCGTGGCCTGCATCGGGAATAATCTCAGTTTGTATCTGTGGAGCTAAAGTATTAAGACGTTCAACAGCTTTCTTTGCGGAATATAGTTTTTCGTTTTCACCGACTAAAAATAGTGTTGGCACTTTTATACGCTGTAATTCATTATCTATTAATACAGATGGTGTAATTGGCATCCGAAACTTAAAACATTTAAGACCTAGTACTGCATCATCAACTAATTCATCCAGCTGTTTTAAACTGGATTTATCATTTTTTTGGGATAAATCCTCAAAGAGCCACTCTACCATAAATTTTTTCATAAAGTAACGATGAGGTAAAGCGGAAAGGATAGCACGCCATGCCCATTCTCCCGGAATATCAAAGATTGTAGCTACCGGAGCAAGCCATATAACCTTGTTTAATCTATTTGGATGAGCCAGTGTGTATTGGCTTGTAAGCCAGCCGCCAAATGAAAACCCCATAAGATTAATACTATCTCCAAGATCCAGAGTTGTAAACAGCTCATCAAGCCAGTTCATCATGTCATCAGAACCCTTTATGTTTCGCGTATTTACACTTCGACCAAAGTCGTAAATGTTATCAACAGCATATACTCTGTAATGAACGGATAATGCCTTAATATTTGGCATCCAAATAAGAGATGAAGCGCTGGTGGAGGGTAGCAAGACCAAAGATGGAGCATTTATTGGACCGCTGATGCGAATAAAAGTTTTCACGTAAGATGTTTGCACTACTTTGGTTTCCGAAGCAACAGGCCACTCTCGGGCTCTTTTATCATAATGGTCTAAATATTGTTCTTTGGCTTCTACTGATTTAAACGGGTAGTGTTCAGGCACTTCTGACATATCCTGTTCAGAAAACAAGGACATTACAAACCAGGAAAAGGCGACAATTACTATAATTAAAATTGTACCTAATCCTATAAAAAGCTTTTTTAATATCGACATCTTACGTGGAATATCACTCTTTTTGTTTTTATGTTTATTTTCTCCATTACTATTCATCTGCATTTTCTGCAGGTTATTCTAAATCCATCCCAATAATATATAACATAGGTTTATCTGTAGTAAACGACTTGCATTAGCCATATAAATTTCCTTCATTCGTATATGATAAATATATACTTTTTTTAAAGGATGTCAACGAAAAGGTGGGAATAGAATTTTTCTATATTTTAAAACAAACGTATTGTATAATCGGCGCGCAATAACGAGTCCGGTTCATGAATTTGGTATACTGAATCACAATCTTAAAATATTGATATAACCGTCTTTGCATTTTTTTTAAAAAGCAATTTTGAGTTTTTTTTAAGCAGAATTTCAGCGATTATATTAATGTCTTCAATTCTCACTTTGGGGAGTCGAGAAAGATCCTTCCCTATATACAATTTATCCACGATGTCTTTTGTCACAATGTAATTTGCATATGAGTGGGGATATTTTTTATTTTTATTTGCCGACAAATAAAGCCCCCTCAATAGCTTTTTACCTGATCTTTTTGCAACACTAAGTTCTGCAAGTTTCGCTCTATATTCTAA
>JAGMEL010000255.1 GCA_023128195.1 Caldifarciminota bacterium
TTTAATTCTTCAAACAACGGATTCTCAAGATAACCTACTTTAACGCCCCCTTTTTTATAAAATTCATACTCAAAGGGAAAAACCGAAATGACTCTATCAACCCATTTCTTAATAAAATATTTCCTGAATTCACCCCATGCCCAAATTTGCGGAGGTAAAAAATAGTAAACTTTACAACCCAGTCTCTTTGCATATTTGCAAAGGAGAATATTTATTCCAGGATAAGCAACCGCAATAAAGGTTTTTGCCTTAACCCGATACATTGCCCGGCAAATTTTTTTGTAAACCTTATAATTTCTAAAGGAAGAAAAAATTCCTGCATATAAACCGAATGTCATTAATTTATTATAATCTTCAACAACCTCTACCCCGCTCTTGCGTATCTTGTTACCACCAACACCATAGATTTTTAGATTTGGGGTCGCTTTTTTTAATCTCTTTATCAGAAGCGCAGCATACATATCACCAGACGGTTCACCCGCGCAGATAAATATTGGGTTTTTAAAAATCATCTTTCGCATTGTATAATGTAATCATACTTAAATTCTTGAAAAAATCAATTGTTATGGTTTTTTATCTACTAAAAATGAGGTTAAGAATAATGAAATGATACAAAAATATGGCAATATTGTGTATCATTTTTGGTATAGGAGTTTACTCCCTATGATTTTGATTGATTAGATTCTGTCTTTACTAATGATTTTGGTTTATTTGAGACCTTTTGTAAATCCTTTTTCTTTTTTTCTTTTACCATTGGCAGATTTGATTTTTTATAATCTGTCACATAAAAACCATTGCCTTTAAAAATTAAACCGACACCACCACTAATTAAACGCCTCAATTCATTTCCACACTTTGGACATTTTTTTAAAGGATTGTCAGTTATCTTCTGAAATTCCTCGAAGATATATTTACATTTAGTACATTCGTATTCGTAAGTAGGCATAATTTACTGAGTACCGGAGAACCGGAGAAAGGGAGAAACGGTGAAAGAACCTGTTTTTTTTTGGTTATGCATATCACCGATACTCCCCATCCCCCATGCTCCGTTTCTTATTAGTATCCGCCGTAGCCGCCACCAGGTGGCATTGGAGGACCTGCTTTCTCTTCTTCAGGCTTTTCAACAATAACCGCCTCAGTCGTCACCAGAAGTGCAGCAATACTTGAAGCGTTCTGCAGTGCAGTACGCGCCACCTTTGTCGGATCAATAATTCCTGCTGCAACCATATCTTCAATCTTTTCGCTCATCACATTGTAACCATTAGCGCCTTCTGTTTCTTTAACCTGCTCAACAATAATTGAACCTTCTTTACCCGCATTTGTAGCAAGCTGTCTGGTTGGTTCTTCAAGAGCTCTCTTAACGATATTAATACCGATTTGCTGGTCACCCGGCAACTTCATTTTCTCTAAATCCGGCAAGGTCCGGAGAAATGCTACACCGCCACCAGGCACAACACCTTCTTCAACTGCTGCCCTTGTAGCGTGAAGTGCATCCTCAACCCTTGCCTTCTTCTCTTTCATTTCTACCTCTGTTGCCGCACCAACATTTAATACTGCCACACCACCTGCAAGCTTTGCCAGTCGCTCCTGTAATTTTTCCTTATCATAGTCTGATGTTGTCTCTTCCATTTCATTTCTTATCTGCTGAATTCTTGCTTGTAAATCCGTCTTTTTGCCGGCACCTTCGATTATTGTGGTATTTTCCTTGTCAATTGTAATCCGCTTTGCCTGACCAAGGTCAGAAACCTGGACATTCTCTAATTTTAAACCAATATCCTCAGATATAAGTTTACCATTGGTGAGTACTGCAATATCCTCAAGCATTGCCCTTCTGCGATCACCATAGCCAGGAGCCTTTACTGCGGCACACAACAAAGTACCTCTAATTTTATTAACAACCAAGGTTGCAAGTGCTTCACCCTCAACTTCTTCACAGATTAACAAAATCGGTTTTCCTTTTTGCGCAGTCTTTTCTAAAAGTGGTAAAAGGTCTTTCATTGCACTTATCTTCTTTTCATATAACAGAATATATGCATCTTCAAGAATACATTCCATTCTATCAGGATTGGTTATAAAATAGGGTGAAAGATAACCACGGTCAAACTGCATTCCTTCAACAACATCTACTGTGGTCTCTATGCCCTTTGCTTCCTCAACAGTAATCACACCATCTTTACCAACTTTATCCATAGCTTCGGCAATTTTAGCGCCGATTGTCTCATCATTGTTTGCAGAAATGGTGGCGATTTGAGAAATATCCTCTGCTCCTTTAATCGGATTGGAAATGCTTTTCAAACCTTTAATGACTGTCTCCACTGCCTTTTCAATACCTTTCTTAACTTCCATTGCATTTGCACCAGCAGTCACAGTCTTCAGTCCTTCACGGTAGATCGCCTCTGCAAGGATTGTCGCAGTAGTTGTTCCGTCACCTGCTACATCAGAAGTCTTTGATGCAACCTCCTTAACCATCTGCGCACCCATATTTTCGAACTTGTCCTCAAGGTCAATCTCTTTGGCAACGGTTACGCCATCCTTGGTTATTGTTGGTGATCCAAATTTCTTTTCCAGAACCACGTTTCTACCTTTTGGACCGAGAGTAATCTTCACTGTATCAGATAGTATCTGAAGGCCTTTTAAAATCGACCTCCGTGCATCTTCGCTAAATTTAATCTCTTTTGCTGCCATATTTTAAGCTCCTTTTGCTTATTTTTCTTTCTCAATAATACCTAAAACATCATCCTCGCGAATGATTAAATACTCTTTATCATCGAGTTTGATCTCATTTCCAGAGTACTTACCAAAGAGAATAATATCTCCCTTTTTCACAACGAGTGGAATCTTATTTCCCTTTTCGTCTCTACGACCATCTCCCACTGCAATTATTTTACCCTCTTGTGGCTTTTCTTTTACCGTATCAGGAATAATAATACCGCCTTTTTTTGCCTCTCTTTCGATTCTTTCAACAAGAATATGATCATGTAGCGGCTTTATTTTCATTTTACCTCCTTATTTTCTCTATGCCAAAAAACCCTTGCCAACTTCTGTTCATCAGAAAACTTATACTCAACATCACCACCATAAGAGTGATAGAGCATTCGACCGAGATGAACTGCTAAACTTTCCGATGTAGTCTCAACCCTCACACCATCCTTGTCTTCAACAATACCCATAATTCTATCAAGAGGGTTGTTATCAACCTCTTTCTTTTCTTCATTCTTCAACATATTAACAATTTCATCACGTCTTTGATTAAAAAAATCACCACTTATATAAACAATCCCCATTACATAATGGTCTTCTTCTTTTCGACAAGCAGGACACTTATGCTGCTCTACTGCCAAACCTGGATCAAAATCAGACATTCTCTGCCAACGTCGGCGTCTATAAACAAGGCCACAACGCGGACACAATGTTGGCTCTTTATAACTCTTTCTACTCAAATACGGATCCTGAAGATGGGGCTTTAATCCTCCTCTAATACCTCTCTGACCCTTTGGCATATCAGTCTCCTTTTTACTATTTTATTACTCTCTGCAACAGCAGAACTCAGTAATGGGCGAAACCCGACTTGAACGGGTGACCTTCTCCTTGTAAGGGAGACGCTCTCGCCATCTGAGCTACTCGCCCTTTAGACACTATATTATATCTAAAAGTTTATTCTTGTCAATATGATACTATTGTTCATTATAAAAATACTTCAGTGCGTTAATTCTAAAATTGTCGAATGATCGACCAAACTTACACGTAGTCAATCATTAATCAACAAATCTTTTAGACATTCCCAACAGTTGACTTTTACCAAATTTTTGAGTATAATGATAGTCTGAAAGGAGGAATTTTAATGCAACGGGTTATAATTATGGGTGCGGCGGGAAGAGATTTTCATAATTTCAA
>JAGMEL010000256.1 GCA_023128195.1 Caldifarciminota bacterium
GCTACATTGTGGATAGTTATGTTCTGCATTTGCTGTCCGGCCCAATCGAAAGCAGCCGCCGCATCTCCACTTAATGCAGCAAGTAACTCCGTGTCTGTCAAGCCAGCCAATCCGTTAGCAGTCCAGACGCCATGCTCATTGTTATTGGCCGTTCCATCCACTTGGACCATGTTATTGTCTGCAATACCAATGGTTATATCATCAATATTCCCGCCGGTAAGCCTGCCAACTACCGTTTGCTCTGCAACAGTCAAAGCCACAGGTGTATCATCACTAACTGCTGACAGGATCGTATGAGCATTGAATAGAGCCTTAGTTACCACGTCGATCTCAAACGCAAATTTTTTCCAAGTAACCGCCATCTTATCCCTCCTCTACAAAATGTCTTTTAATTTCTTTGGGCACACTCACAGCATTGTGTCGTTTTACTACACGATCAGCAATAAGAGAACCTAAAAGAAGACTTACTTCATAAGCCGTAATATCTTCTTTTGGCTTAAAGCGATAACACTTATTTTCTTCGTCATAAATTCTTAATTCCATAATCCATTCTCCTTTTAAATTTCCGTACAACAATAAACTGATTTATCAATACTACTAAAATATATTCCTCCGACAACATCAGATAAAGCCGAAGCCCTTGGAGTTAAAACCATCTCAGGGACGGAGGTTAAACCATCAGACCCCAAGGTTACATCATCCAGCCATTCACTTAATTCTGTATATTCAGCAGCTAATAAATGTTGATAACCACTGATATCCAAATTATCAAGATGTGCCCTTAAACCTGCGGCGGTTACTTCGTTGGCTTCACCATCATCAAGTTTTGTGTCGGTGTTTGGTGTGTGTTTTTTAGTAATTGCATCGTCGTAATCTGCTTTGACTAATCGAATGCCGTCTGAGATTATGCCTCCATTGGAAACATCAGTAAAAGTATCTCCAAAAGAGTTCGTATTATAGAAGGATAATATGCCTCCCCAAGTAACTGCACAGCCTGTTGCGACCTTGTTAGCATCAATATCAGTAATTGAACGTAAGTCAATAATACTTCCAATAGAATATATCCCTGTAGTTCCGGTGTTATTATTATCTCCTACCTTAGCATCTTCAATCTGTACATGAGATGAATTTATTGCCTCAATACAATTGCTATTATTTCTCTGAATTTTTATTGATATAGCAGCAAGATATATAAAAGCACTATTATGATCTACCGAAAAGCCAACATACATATTAGCAGGAACTTCAATAACAACCAAATCTGCATCCCAATTAGCTGACCAAAGTGAAATATCTCCGCTAACAAAATTATGTATTTCTATATTACCTTCTGCATAAGTTCCATCTTTCAAATAAATGTCAGCTCCATATCCATTCAAAATCTTAGGAATCGAATCAATAGCATGTTGAATAGTAGCAAAAGGCTCTGCGTCTGTCCCTGGTTTACTATCATCTCCATCAGTAGCTACGTAGTAAGTAACATTTGCTGTAGCCATTTTAGGGATTTCGGTAACATCTATTTCATTTGCTCCACCTTCGTCTAATTTTGTGTCTGTGTTCTGAGTATGTGCACCGGTTATAGGCTTTTCAAGATGGCTTTTATTTCTCATTTTATCACCATGCCCAGACCCTTATATTATCACCGCCAGTCGTAGCACAAACATAAATACTACTCCGGCTTGCGACATTCAGGGTTATTGATTCACCATGATACAATTCGGCCTCTACGGTCGCCCCGTCAAATGAAACAAAAACGGTATCGGTTGTTGAATCGTTTGTAATAGTCAGGCTGTTTGCCCCGCCCCCGAACGATCTTTCAACGTACAGGTTTGTGCATTCATATTTCTCGTAAAAACTGATAGGCCCGCCGACTATTCTTACTTCATCAGCGCCATTCTCGAAGCCCATATTATGATACCCCCGATCCGCATTTGGGGCAAACGTAATTCGGCTTTACGACATCAACTATTCGCTCCCTGAACTTTGGCCGGTCAACCAAAATCTCACGATCAACAAATACCGGCGCTTGGACTTCATACGGCACCTCGGTTTTAACCGGAACAATTTCAACCTTTTCAACCTCAACAATTTTTGTCACATAAACGGGCACTTCGACTTTGTAAGGCAGCTCTACTCGTTTTTTGACGGGTATCAACTCGATTTTCTCGATCTCGATTGTCTTGATAACGTACTTAGGAACTTCGATAACCTTCTCAACATATTTAGGCACCTCGACAATTGTTTCTACATAAACGGGCCGCTCAACAATCACATCCACATATTTTGGGCGCTCATAAACAACATCCTTATAAACGGGCCGTTCATATTCTTTGTCAATATATTTAGGCACCTCAACAACAATCTCTTTTTTAACAAAGACCGGCTTTTCAACCTCAACTTCCTTAAAAACGGGGGTCTCGACAACTTTCTTGATTACCACGTTTTTTGCTTCTACCTTTTCGGTTTCTTTTCCGAATGCCATAACAGTTATGCGCAGGAAATGCGCATCCTCCTTAATAAGTTAGTTACTCCATTACCGTTCAAATCGATAGATAAGTTTAAGAGAAACATCCGTTGCGGCGACATCCCCCTCAACAACCTTAAACCGGATATATGGAGCCAGCACTACCGTATAGGTGATATATGTCCCCGCCGATACGGTGAATGCAGACGCAACAGAACCTACTGCCGAACCGCTGGCGTTTACCGGATCATACCAATTTGAACCATCAAGAGAGCATTGCTGTGTTACGGTAATGCTTCCCGCTGTGCTGACGAGAAAAATAGTCGCATCACCAGCACACGCATCAAATCTTATCGAGCTTGAATACACGGTCGCAGCCTTCGCCGCTGCCTGGACATCCATCAACTTAATATTTCCCAACATACTTTTCGCCATCTCGTGTCTCCTTTATTTTTGTCGTGCCTGTCTTAAAGTCAAAGG
>JAGMEL010000257.1 GCA_023128195.1 Caldifarciminota bacterium
ATAGGTCTGATTGGCTGTGGTAAAGTTGGAACTACAATTTTCCATTTGCTCAAGAAACATAATCATATTACTGGCGTGTATGATATTAACAAGAAAAATGAAAAACGAGCACTAAAATTGTTGCGCATTAAAAGAAAATTGACGCTTGATGAATTATGCATAAAAAGCCAAGCCCTATTCTTTGCTACCCCAGACGACAAGATTTTAGCAGCATATAAAAAAGCAAAGCCTTTTATTAAAGGTAAAAAATATATCTTTCATTTCAGTGGTCTGCTACCTGCCGGTATTTTTCCTAAATCAAAAAATACATACCGCGCATCAGTCCACCCTTTTGCCACATTCCCGAAAATCTCAATCCCAGCTACAAGAAAAAAATATATTCTATTTATCGAAGGAGATACCCCGGCAACAAAGGCAGCAAAGAGAATCTTCATAAAAAAGTATTTTATCATTAATAAAATACGCAAAGAGCAGAAAATATACCACCACTTAATTGGTGTTTTTTCGTCCAACTTAATGATTGGATTGATTTCAGCGATTTATGAAATGACAAAGTCTACACACTGGAACAACAAGGAAATCAATGATGTAATAATGCCCATCATCAAAGAAACATTAAACAATATTGAAATAAACGGAATAAAAAATGCCTTAAGCGGCCCGCTCGAGCGCGGTGATATTGAGATAATTAAAAAACATCTAAAAACCTTAAAGAAAAATAAAAACCTATTGGATATTTATAAAACACTATCATTGGTTATCCTTAAAAATGTAGTGAAGAATGGAAAAAAGAAAGAGCTAGAGAACTTATTAAATCAATAAATTCCAGCTGCCAAACCCAAACCTATCAACATATCTCAGGAATAATGAGTGTTGACTTTTTTATAAAAGACAATAAAATTAGCCATGATCAGACTTAGAGCGAGAACCATTCGTAATTCGTTCGTTGGCATCGCAGTATTTATCTCAATTTTTATTTGGGCATCGTGTGCACACAAGGCTGCACCACTTTCAAAGGACCGGTTGAATCCAAAACTTCAAAAGGTATCAGCATTGAACAATCGGCAGATACAGTTTACATTCTCAGAAATATTGGACACGCTTAATCTAAAACCAGAGTATTTCAGTATTTTAAGCGAAGAAGAAACCTTGAAAATTATGACACTTTACCCTTCACTTTCTGCTTCAGAGATAATTGCCATCACTGAGATACAATTTGACAAAGTATACGAGGTCTCTGGTTATGTTTTTGACACAGCGCAGAATAAAGGAAATTTTAAAGAATCCTTTATCGGGTCATCAAAACCTGATACAATCACTCCCTGGATAGTTAATTATTCAAAAGGAGCAAATCATAAAGAATTTAGCTTAATTTTTTCTGAGGCAATGGACACCACCTTTCTCACATTTTTTATTCTGCCTAAAAATGATCTGAAACCCGAGTGGCAGAATCTTCGCGCCTGTCATCTTATCCCCGAGATTCCAGATGATTCATTGAGTTATGACACAACTTATTATCTTTACATTGATAAGGGTGCCCGTGATATAAATGGCAATACAATCGATATTTTCATAACGAGCATAACACCCGATACTATTTATAAACCAATAATCTTAAAAGGCACAGCACACGTAAATGATACACTTATAAAAACCGGTCTTGCAGTACTCAAAAGAAAGTATCCTATAGGTATTACCCTAGTTGATCACGGTGATTTCTCGTTTGAAGTAAGAGATTCCCTTTTCTATACTATTGAAGTAATCAGTGGTAAATATTCAGGTAGTGCAGAAGTATCTGTCGACCGTGTAAATAATATTATTTTAAAATTGGAAGAGAAAGATATTGATAGTCTTATTAATTAGTATTGTTGCAATCGGGTTAACAATCTTTTTATACTACAAGAGTTTAGTTCTGGCGCCATTACGCATTTTAGCTATAATTTTACTCTATATTTTAATAACTGGTTTTGTCTTTTCTGTAAAATTAAAAAAAGAGACCAACCCGCCAGTACTATTAGTCGACTATTCTACAAGTATGACAAGATATTTCCCGATCGCATTACAAGAGATTGATAGAATAGATTTTCCGCATTCACTCTTCTTTTTCAGTGAAACTCTATTTACAACAATACCTGAACATAGTTCGCCATCGGGCAGGTTCACTGATATAACCGGAGCAATCTCAAAGGTTAATAAGCTTCGACCCTCAGCAATTATCTTGATCTCGGACGGGAATCATAATTTTGGCGAATCTCCCCTTTCAATAATCGAAGATATAGACATACCTGTATATTGTTTTGGTGTGGGCAGTGAATCTCAAAGAGACCAGGCGATCATAGATGTTCTATATCCTGAATATGCTTTTACAGGTGATTCAGTAAAGATTGAGGTAATTATCCAATCACAGGGATTTGAAGGCGGCAATGGTAGAGTTCGATTAAAATCAGGCCAAAAAAAAGCAGACCAGAATAGATCATTTTTTTTAAGTGATATAAAGGCGAAAAATAAAATCGATTTCTGGGTCTTTGCATCCAAGTCAGGGAAAGAGCGATTTTCCATCTACCTGGCACCTCAACCTGGTGAGGAAACATATGAAAATAATGAATTTGAATTCTCATTTAATATTCTCAAAAATAAAATAAAGGTTCTCTATTATACTGAACATCTATCATTTAATACCAAATTTATGTTAAGGACACTTGAACAAGATAATCATATTGATTTTCATTCGCGGGCACAAATAAGTAAAAACAAGTATCTTAATTTGAGCACAAACCAGAAACGAATAACTCTACCAGCACTAAATGAATTTAATGTATTAATACTGGACAACATAAATCTCAGCAAATTGCCATGGAACAATATAGAGAAATTATTGCAACAGGGGCTGGGGATTCTGTGTATGGGAACAACGCAGGGATACACTCACTTTTGGCGTGATGTTCTACCAATCAATACGACAGATTTACCTATCAAAGGTAATTATAAAATAAAAATTATTGAACCCTTCTCGTGCCTTGTCCCAGGTGATGATTATCCTCCACTAACTTACATAAACAGGGTAACTGGTGTAAAAGAAAATACAGTGATTATTGCCGAAACAAATCATCTACCCATTATTGCCTACCGAAGTTATGGCAGGGGTGTGGTTTTCCAGTTCAATGGAATAAACATAGGAACATGGCACTTTCTCCATCTGGGGATGAAACAGAAAAATATCTTATTACATTTAATAGGTGATATTATTAGATTCCTGTCGCCAGCAGGTAAGAATAAACGTTTAATTTTAAAATCATTACACAAAGATTACAATATCGGCGAAACAATTGAATTGACCCTGCAAAGTTTTGACCGCAATTTTAGACTTACTGGTGGAGGTGATTTTTATATTGAATTTGACAATAAAAGAATACCATTTTTCGAAGAAAATAAAGGAATCTATAAAACTTCTTTTATCGCTGATACGAGTGGTAACTTTAAGATTAAGGCTTCTGGTAAACTTAATGAGGAAATACTCAATAGTAATGAATTAGAAATAATAATGTCAACAATACCAATTGAAATTGAGCAGGGCCTTAATAAAGAGTTTTTACTAACATTATCAGTAAAGACTGGAGGTAAATACCTTTCAATCGATGAAATTGATACCTTTAAAATTCCTGTACCAAAAAGAAAATATATATTTAAAAAAATCGACTTTGATTCACCCATTAGTTACTTTATAATATTATGTCTTTTAGCAATTGATTGGTTTGTGCGAAGAAGGCAAGGGATAATATGACACCCCAGGATTTTGTTGCCAAAGGTTTGAGCCCGGAGATTGCAGTCTTTTTTACGTCAATGTTGCCGATTATCGAATTAAGAGGTGCCTTGCCCATGGCAATTAACCTATTTCAAATTGCCTGGCCAAAGGCTTTTTTAATCTCTTTTATAGGTAATCTTGTGCCGGTACCTTTTATCCTCTGGTTGCTTAAACCGATTGTAAACTTTTTATCAAAAATTAAGCCCTTAGGCAATTTCTTTAACTGGGTTTTTGAAAGAACAAGACGCAAAGGTGATAAGGTCATTGAAAAATATGAAGAAATAGGCCTTCTGGCATTTGTCGCTATACCCTTACCTGGAACTGGTGCCTGGACCGGCGCCCTTATTGCATTTTTATTTGGACTCGACTTCAAAAAATCCTTTTTAGTTATTACAATCGGGGTTTTTATTGCCGGGGTTATTGTTACTTGCCTGTGTCTCCTAAGTTGGTTAGGAGCAATTATTGCCGGTGCCGGATTTATTCTCGTTGCAATTTTGGGTTTCTGGAAGTTGTAGGGACATGCCATGGCGTGTCCCTACAAAAATTTTGTCCAA
>JAGMEL010000258.1 GCA_023128195.1 Caldifarciminota bacterium
CAAGGATGCGCAGGAACTTGTTTCTTTTTTAGTACCTGCAGTCCATGATAATTCTGTAGAGGTACAAGAATCAATGCTCAAGGAGGTCTCTAACATCTTAACTTGTTCATATATGAATGCATTAGGGACATTTTTGGAAATTGTGGTACTTCCTTCTGTTCCAAGTATGGTTGTTGATATGACTGGGACAGTGCTTTCCAGTCTTATACCTGAATTTGGTAATGAAAAGAATTTCATTTTTTGCGTTGAAACTAAATTCGACTTTGGCGATATGAAAAAACAATTAGGTGTATATTTCCTTTTGCTTCCTGATACGGCAAGTTTGGTGTTGATTTTAGAAAAACTAAATATGATAAAATGATTTCCCAGGAAGAATTTAAAATATTAAAGAGTTTCGCAGAACGAATACCACCTAATGATCCAGGTGCGCATAATAACCTTGCTATTGTGTACTATAATAAGCGTTTATACGATGAGGCAATTGAGGAATTAGAAAAGGCACTCAAAATTGATCCCAATTTTATTCTTGCGCGAAATAACCTCGATATAATTTTAAAGAAAACAGGTCGTTTAGAGGAGCAAGTTGAACGACTTGTTCGTCTAATTGATAGAGATCCTTATGATGAGAATAAGACTTTAGAACTTGCTGATACATACAGGAAATTGGGGCGATATTCTCAGTCGATTATATTCTACAAAAAAGTTTTGGATTATAATCATGATTCCTTTGAGGCACATTATGGACTTGGTATTACTCTAAAATTGTTAGGAAAATATGATGATGCCTTGGAAGAGATTAATAAGTCCCTGGAGTTAAAAATCTCTGCAGATGTATACCGGATTCTGGGTGAGGTTTATTTTAATAAAGGTATAATTGATCTTGCAATAAAAAATTTTCAGGAATCAATTACACTTGATCCCTCTTCAGCTGAAGGACATTTTCTTTTAGGTTTTGCACTTGGTGAAAAGGGAAAGATTGACGAAAGTCTTGAGGCTGTAAAGAAGGCTATCGCTTTGAATCCAGCATTAGCCCAGTTTGAACCAAACCTCCCTATCGAGATTAAAAAGCATAAGGGACACTGGGAATTTTTGAAAGACCAGCTCGGTGCGTCGCAGATTTCAGAAAATAGTTATCAGGTTCATTATAACCTTGGTATGACCTACCGCAATAAAGGTCTGTTCAATGAGTCAAAAAGAGAATTCGATGAATGTCTAAAGTTGAGAACAGATGACGCGCATTTATATTTAGCCCTTGGCGAAGTGTGCATATTTTTAGGTAAATTGGACAATGCAAGTAAATATCTCCAGCACATTTATGAACTCGATTTCGAATCAGCAGAATGTGCAAATGCCTTGGGTGTTGTTCACTGCCTGGGTGGTGATTTCAACAAGGCAATAGAATGGTTTCAAAAATCACTCGCATTACAGACAAATTTTGCGGCATCCTTGAATAATTTAGGAATCTGTAAATCTATCCAAAAGAAAGTTGGAGAAGCAGTAGAATATTTTAAAAAGGCGATTGCTACCGGAAGCTCAGACGCAGGGTTTAACTTAGGGATGTACTATTTGAATGAAGGCAATTATGAGAATGCGCTCAAGTTATTTAGTGGCGATACGGCTGACGAATATTTTGGTAAAGGTCTTGTTTTTGTTGAACAGAGTAAAGATGATGAAGCTTTGGAATTTTTTAAAAAGACAGTATCCTTGAAACCAAATCACGCTGGTGCCTATTATAACACGGGGTTTATTTTCACAAAACTTGGTAAGTTTAAAGAAGGTCTTGATTATATAAGAAAAGGAATAGGGATTGAACCGAATTATGAGAAAGATAAGTACCGTCTTTCCTTATCTCCTGAACTTTCTGAGTTTGGACCTTACTACACACCAATTGTAGATAAAAAAGAGTGGGTGGATATTTCTGAAAAAGAAATTTTTGCACCAAAGGTTACAAATGCAGCTGATTCTTTTACCGATGCAGAAAATTATTTTAAAAGAAATGAATTTGAGAATGCACTAAACATGGTCGAACAAGCCCTTAATATTGAACCAGAGTGGAGTACAGCGGTTGTATTAAAAGCAAAAATTCTATATCAGGCAGGGAATGTTGATGATGCTGTTAATTTTCTTACCAGCTACATTAAAAATCATCCACAAAATGTAGAGGTTAAGGCAATTTTGGCCAGTATATTAAGTGAGAATGGAAAATTAACTGAAGCGAAGAATATCTATTTAGAGCTTTTGAAATTACAGGCTAATAATGTCGAATGGTTAACTGAATTAGCTAAAATCTCATACAATATTGGTGAATTGGATGAGGCATTATTATTATATAACAGAATTCATAGCATAAATGAAGCAAATATTGATGCGAATTTAGGGTTCCTGAAGATTTATATTAAGAATAAGGATCTCGATAAAGCAATGCCCTATCTGGATTTCTTTACAGTGAAATATCCTGATAATTATGATTTTAACATTCTTTCAGGCATTTATTATTTAGAAAAAAATGACCATGAAAACGCAGACAAGTATTTCAATAAAGCAATTGAATTAGATTCGTCAAAACCACTTCCCTATTATCAGATTGGATTGATCCAGGTTCAAAAAGGTGATTTTGGCAGTGCCTGTGATAATTGGAAAAAGGCTTTACTTCTGAGTCCTGATGAAGAACTAATAAAGAAAATAAGGCATTGCTTGAAGATAACAGTAGAACTTACCGAATTTTTAAAGAAGGAGGTATGATAAAAAGAGGAGATGATATGTCTGATGAATTAGCAATGGATTCTGGCGCACTGATTTTTGCTACGTTAGCTGATGTGTATCTGTCGTCGGGGATGGTTGATGAAGCGATTTCAATACTGAAAGATGGTTTGTCACGTAATCCAACGTATACTTTGGCAAAGCTAATGTTAGGTAGAGCTTACTACATGAAGGGTGATATAAAAGAGGCAGTAAAAATATTAGAAGGTATCTATGATGATGCGGGGGGAAGTGAGAATACAAATCTCTATCTTGGTCATTGCTATAAAAAACTCGGTGAGGTAGACAAGGCTATAAAATACTATGAATTAACTTGTAAAATTAACCCAGAAAACAAAGAGGCAAAACAAGGACTTGAAGTACTGAAACCAAAATCTGTGAAAGTAGAGAAGGTCAAGATAGAGAAGAGCCCCGAACCCGTGAAAATAGAGGAGATCAAAGTAGAAAAGATGCCCGAGCCTATCATGGTAGAGAAGGTCAAGGTAGAGAAGGCACCCGAGCCTGTGAAAATAGAAGAAGCCAAAGTAGAAAAGATGCCCGAGCCTGCTAAAATAGAGATGGAAAAGGTTGAGGAACCTTTAGAATTTGAGATTCCTTTAGAACCTCTTAGAAAACCGGTGAATAGGTTGCTAAGTATCAAGGCAGTAAAAGGAGCGTTCATTTGCTCTAAGGATGGTCTCCTAATAGAAAATTATTACAAAGATCGTACAGATATCGAAGAAATTTGTGCTATGATTGCGGCAATACATAATGAGGTTGAGGAATCATTTAAGTATTTGAACGAGGGATGTGTGGATAAGTTCACAATTGAAAAGGAAGATGAAACAGTTTGTGTAATAACTGCCGGAGCTTCACTCTTTACCGTTGTCACTCAATCCGGTACTAATCCAGGATTGGTTTTCGTTTATGCCCGAAAGATAATTGATGAAATAATGGGAGTTTTGGGATGAGCCCAGCCCCTTATGAAGGAGCTGGATGAGCCCAACTCCTGAGCGAGAAGAAATTCAAATACTAGGGAAATTGTTATGAGAAATTTAAAATTAGGGCTAAAGGAGTGGCTGAATGAAAGTAGATGAGATAACAAAGATTCCAAAAGTTTTAGGTGCCGGGTTAGCAACGGATGATGGTTTCATAATTGAGAGCAAATTTATTGTTGGTTATGATCCGGAAAAGTTTTCTTCAATGGCAGCGCAAATTATGAAGAGGATCAAGAAATGTCTTAATATAGAAAAAACCTCAGCTATATTCTATGCCTCGAATAGTGTGTTTTTTGTCAAAAATACGGAAGAGGGAATATTCTTCGTTATCTGTAAGAAAGATGCGAATATTGGTTTGGTGAAAATTAATATCGACAGGAAAACATAAATAGATTAAGGGATTTATCCATTCTTAACGAAACATATTTGTGTGAGATCCAGTAAGAGAGGTAGATAAATGATGGAAATTATTTTGTATTTTGGTCTATTCTTCGTAGCAGATCAACTGTGAAGGATGAATAATTTGACTGCATTACGCTTTGTCCTGATATTTGTATCGCTGTTTATTCTGGTAAATTGCTCAGATATAAAAAATAAGAAAGTTTTATCATGGGATAAAGTTGCACGAAATGAGATGGTCAAGAACCAGATTGTCGCCCGTGGTATAACTGATAAAACTATCATAAATGCAATGCTGGAAGTAAAACGGCACAAATTCGTGCCAAATAATATAGAGAAATTTGCCTACAATGATTATCCGCTCCCTATTGGCGAGGATCAGACCATTTCCCAACCTTATATTGTTGCCTTAATGACTGAGAAATTAGGTTTAAAACATGAGGACAGGGTTCTTGAGATTGGTACTGGTTCTGGTTACCAGGCAGCAATTTTATCTTTGATCGTCAAGAAAGTCTACACAATTGAGATAATACCCTCACTCGCAAATTCTTCATCTCAGCGTTTAAGAGAATTTGGATTTAGTAATGTTCAGGTAAGATGCGGTGATGGTTTTCTTGGTTGGCCTGAAGCTGCACCATTTGATGCAGTAATTATTACCTGTGCACCACCAGAAGTTCCTGAACCATTAATCGAACAACTTGTCGAAGGGGGTAGGTTGATCGTACCCTTAGGAGAGGGATTCCAAATGCTTACGCTATTTAAAAAGATTGAGGGCAAATTAGAAAAAACAGAAATAATTCCAGTAAGATTTGTTCCGATGAAAGGAATTATAGAAGAACAGTAGGCCATTTCAAATTTCACATTTCAAATTTAAAATTTCAAATATCAAATCTATTCTGCTTCTCTTTTCTGGTTTATTGACGGTAGTCTGCCGTATTGCTGTTTGTATTCTTCAAGCAGTTTAGTATATTCATTTTCATAGTCCTTAGTAGCATGAAAACGGAAGAATGATACAGTAGCAAAATCAGACTCTTTTTTTTCGAATATCTCCTGAATTGTGTGCGCAAGACTGTGTGTATAACCGATAAAAATGGGTTCCTGTAAGATATCAGCAAATTCATATACACCTGAGAAATCAGGTGCATTTATAATCTGTTCAGGCATTAGTTTACGCCAGTTATCTTCAATCGGCATTGCTTAGTATATACAGAATGAAATATGAGTCAAGGGAAAGATAGCACTGAGTGCGGTAAAGGTGCTTTCAGCACGGAAGACACGCAGGACAAGTTCCAAGAGCCAAATTCTCCCGCTCTGCGGGATCCTCGATTTTCTTATATAAAGAATTAATATGATAAATCGGGACAAGAACTAGGAGACATGGAGACCAGGGGACAGGAAAACACGGAGATAAGGGGAAAAGAGGCAAGATGCAAGAAGTAAGAAGCAAGAAAACCAAATACCTGTCCGCCACTCGTTATGGAGGAAATTTATCCCGCCTGTCCCGTAGTGATAAACAGCGGGGCTATTTGAAAATACGGCGGGACTAAAGAAACATTCTTAACGTTTTAACCAATTATTCTTTTTAAGTATTTAGGATTTTAGGTATTTTTCCTTCTGAACGATAATAACGAACGAAACAAGCTAAACGATTCAAACGTTGGGTTAATTACATTTCTTCTATAAAATGTGTTGAAATGTTGCCGGCGATAAATTTATCATTATCCATAATTTTCTGGTGGAATGGTATTGTTGTAGGGATACCTTCAATGACAATTTCTTCAAGGGCGTGTTTCATTCGGGCAATTGCTTCCTCTCGGGAATTACCATGGCATATAAGCTTTCCTATTAAGGAATCATAATGGCTTGGAATAGTATAACCGGTAAAAATATGTGTATCAAATCTTACGCCAAGACCTTGAGGCATGTGGAAAAAGTTTATTTTACCCGGCATTGGCGCAAAGTTACGGTCAGGGTCTTCGGCATTGATACGACATTCTATTGCATGTCCTTTCAGTGAAACAGCTTCTTGTTTGGCAAGCAGTTTTTCACCAAGGGCTATCTTTATCTGGTTCTTTAATATATCAATGCCAGTCACCAATTCTGTAACTGGGTGTTCAACCTGTATTCTTGTGTTCATCTCCATAAAATAGAAGTTTTTATTCTCATCCATAAGAAATTCAATTGTACCAGCAGATTGATAATTAATACTTTGCGCGGCATTAATTGCAATTTTTGTGAGTTTTTTTCTTAAATTTTTGTTTACTCCAGTTGATGGTGATTCCTCAAGCAGTTTTTGATGTCGGCGTTGAATTGAGCATTCCCTTTCACCAAGGGCAATTACATTGCCATAACTATCGGCGAGAATCTGCACCTCAATATGTCTTGGTTTAGCTATAAATTTTTCAATGTATATTCTATCATCACCGAAGGCAGCCTTTGCTTCAGCTTGGGCAATACGAAATCCTGATTCCAGTTCTTTGGAATTACGGGCAATTTTCATTCCTTTACCACCACCACCTGATGCGGCTTTAAGCATAATTGGATAACCTAACTTCTTGATTATACTTTTCGTTTCCTTGAGTGTTTCGATTGCGCCATCACTGCCCGGAATTCCAGGGATCCCTGCTTTAGCCATCGTGCTTTTTGCTCTAATTTTATCACCCATAGCTCTAATGTGATCAGGTTTTGGTCCAATAAAGGTTATGGCGCAGGATTCGCAAATTTCTGCAAATTCAGGGTTTTCTGCAAGAAAACCATATCCTGGATGAATT
This sequence comes from Caldifarciminota bacterium, assembly GCA_023128195.1. Classification (GTDB taxonomy): domain Bacteria; phylum Hydrothermota; class Tepidihabitantia; order SM23-42; family SM23-42; genus SOIY01. The sequence goes on from JAGMEL010000258.1 coordinate 6,908, forward strand.
GCCTTTGCTCCGGTAATTTCAGCAGCACTTATGATTCTTGTAATATTTAAATAACTATCTCTACTTGGTGGTGGTCCAATGCAAACAGCTTCATCGGCTAATCGGGTATGAAGTGCATCACTATCTATTTCAGAGTATACTGCGACGGTTTTGAGTTTTAGTTCTTTTGCAGCGCGGATAATACGTATCGCGATTTCACCGCGATTTGCAATAAGGATTTTTCCAAATTTCATGATTTCATAGAAATTTTGAATGTAAACGGATGACTACGGATTTATTTTATTTTTTATCAAATGAACCCCAACCTCGTTCAGCGGTAGCTTCGATACCAACCAACCTTAATTTAAATTCGTCAGGATTGGTGACTGCCTGTATTGCGTCATCATACGAAATCATACCATCTTTATACAATTTGAATATTGATTGATCAAAGGTTTGCATACCATATTGTCCATAGCCTTCTTCAATAGCCGATTGGATAAGCATAGTTTTTACAGGATCCAGCAGGTAATCTTTAATTGCTGGTGTCGATAAAAGAACTTCAACTGCAGGTATTCTGCCTTTACCGTCAGCTCGTGGTAATAATCGCAATGAAACAACGCCAGCAAGTGTAGCTGCAAGGAGAACTCTAATATGTTGATGTTGATGGGGGGGATAGAATGATATAATTCGGTTGATTGTTTCTGTTGCATTTAATGTATGAAGTGTTGATAATACAAGATGTCCAGTGTCTGCTGCTTTGAGTGCTGTATCCATTGTCTCGCGATCTCTAACTTCACCGATTAGTATTACATCAGGGTCCTGACGTAAAATGTGTTTCAGGGCGATAGAAAAGGAAATGGTGTCCATTATTACTTCGCGCTGGCAGATTATTGAGAGATTATCACGAAAGAGATATTCTATCGGGTCTTCAATCGTAATTATATGTCGTGACGTGTTCTCGTTGATGTGTTCAATCATCGCAGCCAGAGTTGTTGATTTACCACTACCTGTAGTCCCAGTGCAAAAAATAAGCCCTCGTGGTTTTAAAGACAGATCTTTTATTACTAAAGGAAGGTTCAGTTCTTCGATTCTTTTGATGGAAATTGGGATTGCCCTCATTGCTATTGCAATGCTGCCTCGCTGCAAAAAAATGTTAACCCTGAATCTTCCAATACCTCTAACACCTATTGCAAAATCCATTTCCTTCATTTGTTCAAATGCTTCTTGTTTGGAAGGGGTCATTATCTGGTAAGCCATTGTTTTTAAAGTTTCCGGTGTTAAAGATTCTCCTTTTTCTGCTGCAAGTTTGCCGTCAATTCTAAAAACAGGGGTTGAACCAGCCTTCAGATGTAAATCTGAAGCGTCAACCTTAATCATTTTTTCAAGGAGTGTTTTTAGTTCCACATTCCACCTTTCTTCCGAGTGTTTTTATAACGGCTCAACTAAAAATAATTCTTGATTGTATTCAATCGGGTCTTCGTTTTTAGCCAAGATTTTGACAATTTTTCCTGCAACGTCAGATTCAATTTCATTCATAAGTTTCATTGCTTCAACAATGCATACAACCTGGCCGGGTTTTACAATATCGCCGACCTTAACATATGGTGGGGTATCTGGTGCAGATGATACATAGAAAGTACCGACAATAGGGGATTTTATTACAACGAGATTTTCCATTGATTCTGCAGGTTTTTCCTTCTCAATTTTCGTTTCTTGTACAACCGGAGCTGTGGTGACTGATAGAGATGGAGGATTGGTGTTATTTGTTAACTTGCTAATTTTTATTTTTCTCCCTAACAGATCGGTCATCTCAATTTCCGCAACCAGGCTATTTTCTAATATTTTAACGAGTTTTTCAATATCTTTGAACTTCATTTTAACAATCCTGATAGCCAATCCTTAAAAGATTGGAAGTCTTCTTCTTTTGGTTTGCTCGGCTCGTCTGGTTTATCTGGTTCAACTGGAGAAAG
>JAGMEL010000259.1 GCA_023128195.1 Caldifarciminota bacterium
ACTCTTTTTAAGGCTGATATAAGTCCTTGTTCAGCGCGTTCCCATTCTTCATCACTGCCCATGTACTTACCCTTTTTATCAATGTCACGTACAGAGAGATCAATATTGAATTTCTCAAAACCAAATTTTCTTAAAATGGTTAAGGTTAATTTCAAAACATTTGTAAGTTCTTGTACAATCTGATCAGGTCGACAAAAGATATGGGCGTCATCCATAGTAAATCCGCGAACCCGCAGCAGACCGTGCAGGGTTCCAGAAAGTTCATTTCTATAAACAGCTGCTAATTCAGCATATTTTATAGGTAAATCTTTATAACTACGTATCTTTGATTTATATATTAAGATATGACCAGGACAATTCATTGGTTTAAGAACATATTCTTCATTTTCAACGGGCAGGGTGTACATATTATCACGGTAAAAATCATAATGTCCAGACTGATGCCATAGCCGTCCCCGGGCAATATGAGGGGTTGATATCATTTGATATCCTGCGGCATTATGCTCTTCGATCCAATAGTCTTCTGTAAGTTTCTTTATTATCGTACCTTTTGGATGCCAATAGACCAATCCTGCACCAGCTTCGTCAAATATCGAAAAAAGTTCTAATTCAGTGCCCAACTTCCTGTGGTCTCGTCTTTTTGCTTCCTCAATTTTTTCAAGGTAATCACTTAACTCATCTTGGCTCGGGAACGCAATACCGTAGATTCTTGAAAGCATGGGCTGATTTACATCACCGCGCCAATAGGCTCCGGCAAGGCTCAACAATTTAAACGCATGAATAAATCCCGTGCTGGGAATATGGGGGCCTCTACATAGATCAACAAAGTCGCCATTTCGATACAGGCTGAGTTTGTCATCGTCAATTTCTCTAATCATTTCAGTCTTATATGATTCATTCTGTTTTTTGAAGAATTCAATAGCAGCTTCTTTTTTCATTATAATCCTCTCAAAAGGTATATCTTGTTTAATGATTTCAGCCATTTTTTCTTCTATATTCTTAAGATCTTCAGGTGAAAAGGGCTTAGCTATATCAAAATCATAGTAAAATCCCTGGTCAATTGAAGGTCCGATCGCCAGTTTGGCTTTTGGAAACAATGCCTTTACTGCAATTGCCATTATGTGGGATGCAGAGTGCCAGTATATTTTTTTACCTTGTTCAGTTGAAAAATCAATCAATTCTATGTCGCAACTTTGAGTAATGTGCGCAGAAAGGTCATATAATTCGCCATTTAATTGAGCAGCAAAGACCTCTTTATTGTTTGTTAAATCGCTAATACGCGTACCTTTTTCGACCTCTATGACTTTTTCATTTAACTTGATTTTCAGCATATTGCAATTATAAATTATTTTTTTCATTTGTCAATAGTTATACTGCTGACATTTATTATTAGGTTAGGGTTTGGAAGCCGCAATAAAAAACCCGGCATCCATACCCAAACCAATCTTCCATACGTATCGTCTTGACTTCCAGTCTTTCTTAATTATAATCACTTATGGATTACATTAAATATGCATTTATTGCTATGGTTGGGTGGGGTTTCTGGGCTATTGGCAGTAAGATAATGACCCGTTATTTTAATACTGTAAGTACCTCATTCTGGATATCTTTATGTTCGATTATTTTTTTATCACTTTACATGATTTTCCGGAAGAATTTAATGATAAATAAATATGTTTTTTATGCCCTGCCGATCGGGTTTATTTGTTTAATTGCAATCCTTGCATTCTATAAGGCATTAAAAATTGGCCCTATTTCAGTTGTCGTACCATTGACAAATATGTATGTTATTTTTCCTGTACTTTTTGGTTTTATTGTGCTCAAAGAACCAATAACGCTTACAAGAATTATTGGCATAATATGTGCAGTCTTAGCGACTATTTTTCTCTCATTATGAAAGTAATTATCTACGAAAAAAACACTGAAAATTTTTATCCTCTAACCAATCTATTCCCACAATTCAATTTAAGAATTGGTATGAAATCGATTGCAGAGAATATTAAGTATTATTGTACAAAACTGAAAATTGATTATATTTGTCGTGACGTATTTAGATTTAAAGAGATTAACCCCAAAGGGCCTGCTATATATATATCCGGTCAATGTATAATCACAGAAAAATTCGATTTTCCAAAAGAAGAAGTAAAATTTTTAATCGGTTCAAAACCAGCAGGGTTTATAAAATACAAACCACCTTTTCCAAAAAATCTTAAAGAAATCGATAAAGTATTGAAGTCCATTAAAAAAACCAAAAAGCTCCCGGGTTTTATTTTGAATAATGTTTGGGACTTAATCAAATATAATGAACCCATGCTCATCCATCATTTTAAAATGAAAAAAGGAAAGAGTAAAACACATAAAGGTATTTGTATTATCGGTAACAAAAAAAACGTCTACGTGGCAAAAAATGCGGTAATTCATAATCTGGTGTGCATCGATGTCTCAGACGGACCGGTTTATATTGATAAGGGTGCAGTAATTCGACCGTTTACAACTATTATTGGGCCTTCATATATCGGTCGTGATACAATTGTTGAGCGAGCAAAGATCATAAAGTCAAGCATCGGTCCGGTATGCCGTATGGGCGGTGAGGTAGAAGCATGTATTTTCCAGGGGTACTCTAATAAATATCATGAGGGTTTTATAGGCCACTCATTTATTGGCGAATGGGTAAATTTAGGAGCCCTTACTACTAATTCCGATATAAAAAATAATTATGGTTCTGTGAAAGTATTATATGGGAAAAAGAGAATCGATTCAGGGGTGATAAAATTAGGATGTTTTATTGGTGATCATACAAAAATAGGTATTGGTACCTTAATTCCTACCGGTGCAGTAATTAGTAGTTTTGTAAACTTTTTTGGCGGTGGGATGATGCCGGGATTTATTTCCTCCTTTAAATGGTTGACCGCAGAAAAACAAGAGGATTATAAGCTTGAAAAGGCAATAACTACGGCAAAGATAGTAATGAAGAGAAGAAATATAAAGATGTCAAAACAGTATGAAGACTTAATCAGAATGAATTATAAATGGCGAAATTTGTTGTAGCAATTGACGGTGGTGCAGGATCAGGTAAGAGTACAACAGCAAAAGCAGTTGCTAAAAGATTAAATTTTTTCTATCTCGATACTGGTGCAATGTACCGTGCAGCTACATTAAAATATTTACAGTGCCGGGGTAGCACAGATAATATTGATAGGGCACTCGTAAAAGAAATTATAAAGCAGACAAGGATCGACCTGCGACAGCAGAATTCTGAAAACCATGTATTTCTTGATAACAAGAATGTTACGTTAGAGATAAGAACACACCGGGTCAATAATTTTGTATCTCCAATTTCGGCAATCCCCGAGGTGCGCGAGTGGATGGTGGAAAAACAACGAGAGGTTGCTGAGGGTAAAAATGTCGTGTGTGAGGGTAGGGATATTGGAACTGTTGTATTTCCTGATGCACAGGTGAAGATTTACATGCAGGCTGATTTAAAAATGAGAGCACAGAGGAGGCAGAAGGAATTAGACGCGAAGAACATAAAGGCAGATTTAGATAAAGTTATAGAAAACCTAAAATTCAGGGACAAGTATGATTCAAGCCGCGAGCATTCACCATTAAAAAAAGCCGCGGATGCTATTGTTGTTGACACAACAAATATCACCATTGAGCAAGAAGTCGATCTTGTTGAGAAAATAGTACGAGAGAAACTATGAGAAATACCTAACCCTGAATTAAGTTCAGGGCAAAATACCTAAATGCCTAAAGAGATATTCTGGTTAATTGATGTGGGGGTAAATCGTTAAATAGTACGCAGGACTGACAGCACTTGTGCTGTCTTGACACCACGAGTGGTGTCAATCCTGGAGAGTTAGGTGTGGTAGCAACTTTCTAATTTGGGCAATAATGTTTTTAACAATATCTGGATCTTCCGGGTTATACCACGGTAAACCGGTGATTTTATTGAACCAGGTAATTTGCCGTTTGGCAAAATTTCTTGTTCTACATTTTGCTTTTTCTATTGCCGCTTCACAAGTTAATTTCCCTTGTAGATATTCAATAATCTCTTTATATCCAATTGTTCGTAAAGCACTTGACTCTGGATTAAAGCCCTTTTTTAAAAGTGATGTCACCTCTTCTATTAGACCATTATTTAGCATGCCATCAAATCGATTATTAATTCTTTGATACAATTCTTCTCGAGGTAAATTTAACCCTATATAATAAGGAAGATATTTCGACTTTCTCTTTTTCTTTTTAATCAAAGTGCTTAAGGGTTTACCTGTCATTGCGTATACTTCAAGCCCTCTCAGTATTCTCTGTTTATCCCGGGGATTAATTTTTTTTGCCCATTCTGGATCAACGGATAATAATTTTTCATAAAGATAATCTAATCCATGTTCAGCCAGCATGCATATTAGTTTTTCTTTGTTCTTTTTATCTGATTCGGGTAGTTTGTGAAGGGGATTGAATAGTGACCTGATATATAATCCGGTTCCGCCACATATGATAGGTATATTTCCTTTCATTATTATTTGTTCAATTTTTGCCTCGGCGTCGCGGGCAAATTGGCCGCAGGAGTAAGTATTATCTGGATGGATAAAATCTATTAAATGAATGTTTATTTTTTTTCTTTCTTTTCTGGTCGGTTTGGCTGTGCCAATATTTAAGTATTTATATATTTGTCGGGAATCGGCGGAGATGATTTCCCCTGATATTCTTCTGGCGATTTCAATTGCTACTTTTGTTTTACCTACGGCAGTAGGCCCAACAATAGTTAAAACCTTCATTACAGATTACGCAGATATCCAGATGCTAAAGTTATGTTTGGATATTGGATTTTTGAATTTGGAAATTGTTTGGAACTTGGAATTTGGTATTTGGAATTTAATGGCGCGAGCCATTATTATAAATTTATTCCCAGGAGAGCGAAGAAGTGGATGATTTGCGGTTTAAAAATAATAACTATTACTCCTCCAATCGCCAAGAATGGTCCAAATGGTATTGGACTTTCCCGGCTTTGATGTGTGGCGATGATATAAATAACACCTAATACCGCACCTACGAAGGCGCCGATAAAAATCGATGTAATGATCAAAGGAAAACCAACAAACGCACCAATCATTGCGCTAAGATATACATCACCAAGGCCCATTACTTCTTTTTTATATGTCCATCCGCCAATTACTCTAATTAAAAGAATTAACCCACCGCCAAAGACCGCACCGATTAGACCGAGGATGAAATTACCTTTCATTATTTGAAAAACTAAGCCAATAAATATGCCCGGGATAGATAAAATATCAGGAATAATCTGATATGAGAAATCAATTCCCGAGATAACTATTAAAGAACAGAAGAAAAATACATAGAAGAAAAACTCAAGTCCGAGATTATATTTAATGAACAAATAAAAAAATAAACATCCGGTAACCAATTCAACAAATGGATAACGAATAGATATTTGTTTTTGACATCCCGAGCATTTTCCTCTTAAAAGTAGGTAACTAACCAAAGGTATATTTTCATACCATTCAATAGGTTTTTTGCAGTGGGGACAGAATGAGTTGGGTTTGATAATACTTATTCCTTTTGGTATTCGAAACATTAATACATTGAGGAAGCTGCCTATTACAGCACCAAATAGAAAAGAGAATATGTAATATATGATTTTCAAATATTTTTATCCTTAAGGTTAAAATATACACCGTATGAACTGAGACATGTATCGAGCTCATTGATGCTTTTAGAGATAATTTCCAAAATCTGAGAATGTGTATACTCATTCATTTTGGGGAGAGCTAAAACAGCTTTTTTTACACCCGGGACAAGTGAGGACACAATAATTTCTCGTTCGGCAAGGCTTATGAAGATATCAGCTCTGTTTAACGGCTCTCGATAATCATTTTCAAGGATAATACCGTGGCCAATATCAACGAGTGATTTTATTAAACTATAAAATAGATATTTCATTCTGTCCAAAATTTTTGTGCGATCCGGTGATTCCAATAAATCCGCTTTTTTTGTTGTTGATTTTATTTCATCAATATTTTTTTTAAGATCTTCATACGTCGATTTAAATTTTTCATAGTCCATACTGTAATATACTTATTAAAGACATTTTGTCAATACGGTACATATTAAATGAAGAAGGGGGGAAATACCCCCCTTCTTCATAAATTATTTCTTTTTCCTTTTCTTTGTCTTTTTCTTAGTTACCTTCTTCTTAGTTACCTTCTTCTTCATTACCTTCTTCTTTGCTGGTTTCTTCTTTGCTTTTGTTTTTTTCTTTTTTGAAGCACTCTTCGGCATTATTACCTCCTTTTATAGTTTATTATAATCATAATTACAAATTTGTCAATACCTAATTTGGAGTGTAGCATTGAATTAATTGCAAATATTACTCTTTAGTCCAGCAGTAAATTGCGGGACTACAGTAGTAAGAAGATAGGAGACAGAAATCAGCACCCTTTGATTCTTCACTTTCAGTGAAGTTGGTAAATTGAAAAACTTTAAATCTATACTTTCTGTATTTTTTTTCATTACAATGCTGGTCATCTTTAATTTCAGTCTTATAATAATTTAGACTGCATAAGGATTTATACTATTGACTTGTTATGAAAATTGATTATGATTTTATATGATATTATGGGCTTTATGTTTTTTGTTGAACGCTGGTGATATATATGTAGGTGAACTGGATGGTGTAATAAGTCCTGCGAGTAGTTCTTATTTAGTACGTGTAATTAAACTTGCCGAGGATAATGATGCTTCGTGTTTGATTATGAAGATTGATACACCGGGTGGTCTTGATCTATCAATGAGAGAGATAACCAAAAGAATACTCAATGCGGAAATTCCCGTTGTAATTTATGTTGCACCAAAAGGCGCAAGAGCAGCTTCTGCAGGTGTTTTTATATTATACGCAAGTCATATTGCTGCAATGGCTCCTGGAACCAATATAGGTGCTGCACATCCGGTAAGTATGGGTGGAGAAAAGATTGACAGTGTGATGATTGAGAAGGTCACTAATGATGCGGTTGCTTACCTGAAGGCGATAGCGCGCGCGCGCGGGAGGAATGAAAAATGGGCAGAGAAGGCGGTTCGGGAAAGTGCATCAATAGACGCTGAGACTGCTTTGAAAATAGGTGTTTGCGAGATTTTTGCTGAGGATGTAAACGACCTAATCAGTGAACTGGATGGACGGATTGTCGAGATAAAAGGGAAAAAGCGTACATTGAAGACTGAATCAAGTCCAGTAAAAGATATTGCAATGAGTTTCAAAGAACGATTACTGCTATTGCTTACCAATCCTAATATTGCATATATTTTACTACTTTTAGGTATTTATGGATTATTTTTTGAATTGCAAAATCCCGGTATGATCTTTCCTGGTGTAGTTGGCGGAATCTGTATTATTTTAGGATTTTATGCATTACATCTACTTCCTGTTAATTATGCCGGTGTAGCATTAATTGCTTTATCTGCAATTTTATTCATTCTGGAAATATACACAACGTCTGGCGGTCTTTTGACTGTTGGTGGAATTATTTCATTGGTATTGGGCTCATTGATTTTGTTTGAGAGCAATGTACCATTTTTGAGATTATCATGGGAGGTTATTGTGATAGTTGTCATAATTATTGCTGCTTTTTTTATCTTTTTATTGAGCATGGGAATACATGCGCAATTTAAAAAACGAGCGACTGGTAGAGAAGGAATTATAGGTGAGATCGGCGTGGCGAAGACTGATATAAAAGTTTCAGGTGGAACCATATTTGTACATGGCGAGTACTGGAACGCAATAAGCGATAAATTAGTAAAGAGAGATGTTACGGTAAAAGTGATTGATGTTAAAGAGATGACATTAAAGGTTGAACCTATAGAACCAGCTTAAAATTATCAAATAGCAAACCAATGTTGGTTATAGCGCTGTTTGCTGTATTTGAATCTTTATTGTTCCCGCGTAGTATTTTTTACGAAAGCCAATTTAATCCGGCTTCACTTTATCCTGAAAAATCTGAGTTGATAATCGGAACAGGTACGCATTTTGGTTTGTCTGATTTGCGCACCTATACTATCCATTCAGAAATTAAGTTATACCGAATAAGTGCCACGAGTTTTGGTAATGACATTTACCGAGAAAACACGGTAAATGCTGGTTTGAGTTTTCCTGTTGTAGAGAAATTGGCTGCCGGGTTTAGTATTGCTATGTACAATTACTGGGTGAAAGATATTTACAATCGATTCACTTATTCTCTGAAAGTAGGCGGTATGTACCGTAATAATTTATTGGAAATCGGAGGATGGGTAAATAATATTAATATACCAAAATTTTCAGACAT
>JAGMEL010000026.1 GCA_023128195.1 Caldifarciminota bacterium
CCTTCTTCTCCTTTCAATCGGGGCCCTTTAAAATATTCAACATTATGTTAAATACATAAGCGATACCTACCCTACGGTCCACTTGACTTATAATATGGTTTTCATTATAATCAATAAACATAGATATAGATATCTTAAAATGACATTCATTGCTTGTCATTGCGAGGAGTCCCGCCGTTTCAGGTAAAGGGCGGGACGATGAAATAATCTTTTGTGAATTGACAGAGGCGAAGAAGAAAGATGGGGATATTAGATAGATTAGGTTGTTATAAACTATGAACTGGAAGGGAATATGATAACGAAATTTATAAAAGATATTTTCTCAGAAAAAACTGATGAATTTATTTTTTACTCCTCAACAGGAGAAGATTTATATTTAGATAAAGAAGCTGGATTATATATACATATTCCATTTTGCAAAAGCATGTGCCCGTATTGTCCTTATTATAAAGTCTTTTATAATAAGGAATTATCCCAAAGGTTTAAATCCTCTTTAATTTCTGAAATAAAAGAATATAGCAAAAAATTAGGAAAAAAGTATTTTACATCACTTTATATTGGTGGCGGAACTCCTACTTTATTAATTGAAGATTTGGAAATTATACTAAAAGAAATAAGGAATTGTTTTGAACTAAATGAAATAATTGCTATAGAAACAACACCAGGTGATATTACCAGAGATAAAATAAATATTTTAAAAGATATTGGGATTAATTATATAAGTCTTGGGGTCCAAAGTTTTCAACAAAAATATCTTACTCTTATCGGGAGAAATTATACGTCTGACAGAGCCATTAATGCAGTTAAACTATTAAAAGACCGTGACTTTGATACTTTTAATATTGATCTAATCTTTGCCTATCCTGGAGAAAATTTACCTGAATTACTCAAGGATTTGCAAACTACTGTTTCTTTTTCTCCAGATCAAATCACATGTTATCCTCTTTTTACATTTCCTTACAGCACAATCGGGAAATACAAGAAAATCAAGAAATTAAAAATGCCGTCGCATTTTGTAAGAAGAAAAATGTATTATTTAATTCATGATTTCTTAGAAGAACACGGCTACAAAAGGTCATCAGTGTGGTCGTTTAATAGAAAAAAGACTAAACCGTATTCTTCAGTTACAAGAGATTATTATATTGGCTTTGGCCCAAGTGCGGCAAGTTATACTGGTAAAGGTTTTTATTTCAATACTTTTTCTATTGATGAATATCTTAAGACAGTTAAACAGAGAAAACCGATAGCTTCGGAGATGAAGGTGAGTAAAAAAATGGAGAAACTTTTCTGGCTTTACTGGCGATTATATGAAACAGTCATACCTATTAAGAGATATAAGAAATCGTTTGGTGAAGACATTTACGCTGATTTTGGGATGGTATTGAGGACAATCAAAGCATTTGGCTTTGTACAGTCAGAAGATGATGGAAGCATTGTTTTGAATAAACGTGGTTGTCTCTGGATTCATTTGGCTCAGAATTATTTTGCACTTAATTATGTCAGCAAGATATGGTCTGCATTTCAAAAAAATCCATGGCCTGGTAGGATTAAACTATAACGCATGTACAAAGCGACAAAAATAAAGCGGATTTATCTATTGGATATTCTTACCTTTATCATTTTTATCTCTAATGGGCAAGCGCAGGAAGTCGGTTCTTTTCTGACTTGTGAAGATTCTATATATAAGGTAGAATATACTTTTACGACCAGGTGCAAGAAAGACATGCTGTTGGAAATATGTTTTGAATTTTCTCATTTGATCGAATTTGCAAAACAGAAAAATACTACTATCAAACTATTGGAAAACGGAGAAAATTGGTATACAGTTGAGTATGACTATCGTTATTTCATCTATACAAACAACTCAGTCTATAAAAAAACAATCATACCACAAGAGAATCTTGTTAAGTTTGAAATGGTAAATTACAGTCAGAATATTGGTATACTACCTAAGGTTCTTGCTGCTTCAGGTTATTATAAAGTAATAGCTAACGAAAAGGAAAATGAAGTTACGTATTATCAAGAGACTATATTAGAACGGCAAATGGATAGGTTTTATTTGAAATCAGTAAAGCGCAAAACCGAGGAATTTTTTCTGAACCTAAAAGAATATATTGAAAAATTTGAAGATAAAAATGATTAATATTATAGATTTATCAGGAAAAAAATGGTGATGTTGCTGAATTTTTTTAAAAAACTTATTTACTATATTATCTGGATGATTAAATACTTAATTTTCAAGCAGAAAATACCGTTATCCGGGTCAATCATCATAACTGATAAATGTAATTTGCATTGCAAACATTGCATTGTTTCAAATCTTGGATACAAAGATATGGATTTTGAAGAGGTCAAAAGGGATTTAAAAACCTTGTATGATAAAGGATGTAGAATATTGGTTATCACTGGAGGAGAACCTTTTTTATGGAAAGATAAGATGTACGATCTTGATGATGTGATTGATTATACCAAAAAATTGGGTTTTTTCAGAACAGTTGTCTGCACAAATGGAACCATAGAGTTAGAATCCAAAGCTGATTACCTGTGGGTAAGTATGGATGGGTTACCTGAAGACCACGATAATCTTAGAGGCAATGCTGTGTTTCAAAAGATTACGAAAAATATTTTACGCAGTACACACAAAAATATTTACGTAAATTTTACAGTAAGCAAATTTAATATCACAAATTTTAATGAATCAATCAAGAACATATTTTCCTATAAGAAAATCAAAGGAATATTGTTTCACTTCTTTACACCGTACATTGGTTTAGAAAACACAAAATTGAAACTGACTAAAGATGAACGAGATAAGGTTATTAATAAAATATTAAAAATAAAAAGAAAGCATCCTTTAAGAATATCAAACACTTTTGCTGGACTTAAAGCACTAAAAAGGGATAATTGGAAACGGCCAACCTGGGCAAGTGTAGTGCTTAATCAAGGTGAATTAACTATTTGTTGCTGTCGAAAAGGTATTTGTGATGAGGAAGTCTGCAAGAACTGTGGCTGTACCCCAGCAGTAGAAACATGGGTTTTACAAGAACTAAAACCAGGCGCAATTATTGAGAATCTCAGGTTTTTATAAGACATAAATTCCAATCATAAAAGTCGAGAAAGCTGGGGTTGGTGCCCCAGCTTTCTTCAGGAGGGAGGTATGAATAGCAGAACTAAACAAAGACTTAAACCTCTTTTATGACAAATCTAACAGATGAACATATGTAAAATTTTAATCCTTTTGTATTACTATATTATTATACGAAAAAAACCGCATAACGCAATATGTCAATAATACCTAAATTAGCATGGGTAAGATTACCCAATATCCGGCGTAAACAAGCGCCATAACAAATGGTGATTGGCTTTCTCTATTATTTTATCTCTTGAGATAATGCTTGACTAATCTCCTGCTGACGTTATAATTGAATAAATTTCAAGTATTTATTGATTTAATTGGAGGATGCATTTGAAACTTAAATTTGTCAATCCGGCAATACCTGACACTGGAGAAAAAAATCATAGAAAGATAATTATTCGATTGAGCTGTTTAGTATTTGCATTGTCCGTTTTCTGGAGTACTACAAGTGCTACAGATTATTATGTTGATCAAAGCCATCAACTGTCGAGTGATTCGAATCCAGGAACAGAAGATTTACCATGGGAAACAATACAACATGCAGCAGATGTTGTCGAAGCAGGCGATAATGTGCATATCAAAACAGGAACCTATGACGAGCGCGTGAGTATAAATAATCCAGGAGCAGCCAACAACAAGATTATCTTTGCAGGAGAGCCGCGGCGTTCGGTCATTGTTTTACATGGATTTGCAGTTTACGTAGATCATATTCGAATCCAGGGGTTCAGTATAACACATGATCAAGGTGGCTGGCTCAATGGCGGCATATGGTTACAGGGTAATAATGTCGATATTGTTGATAATTATATATACGACGTCCCTGGACAGGGTGTTTCAGCATCGTGGGTTGATCAAGGACCGTGGAGTAATATCTACGTTGCAGACAATAAAATCTATGCGTGTAACAAAGGGATTACTGTATCAGGATACAACTGGTTAGTTGAAAACAATGAGATAGAGCGATTGATCTATGCTAATGAGGATGCCGATTATATGCGGTTTTTTGGCGAAGACATTATTATCAGGGGCAATTATATGCACGGTACCATACAAGAGGAAATAGGGGAATCACATACTGATATGTTTCAAACTTTTAATGTATACGGCGATACGTATGCACGTAATATAGTAATTGAAAAAAATATGTGCATAGGATTTTTCCATCAGGGCCTGATGGCATCTACATCGTATTCTGGTAGCCATAAAAATATACTCATACGCAATAATATCTTTACAGACGGAACATCATGGGGTATATGTTCACATACCATGAAGGATCTGCATATTATCAATAATACATTCTGTAACATAGGATACCACGGAACCGGCTTTCGCGATAACTCTACTGGTACAGTGAAAAATAATATCTATTATAATATTAATTCACCATACTGGCACGATGAGCAAAGTAGTTATGAAAACGGTTACAACCTCACATTTGAATGTGGTCGCGAACCTGATCCTTCTGTTGATACAGACCTCTTAGATGTTGATCCTTTATTTGTCAATCCGGATGATATACTCGGTCCTGACGGTATTCCATTCACTAATGATGATGGACTGCAGTTGCAGCCTGGGTCACCTGCAATTGGTGCTGGCGAAAATGGCATTGATATTGGTGCTTATGGATATGGCGATAATGCTCCAGACAGTTACAGTTTTTTCTGGATTGCGCCAAATCCTCTTCATACACATACTGACATATATCTGACACTCTTTGGCCATTCAGATGTGAAAATACGCGTATATGATTGCACAGGCAGAAAAGTGAGAGATGTTGTTGACACAGAACTGGCACAGGGGATTTACTCATTTGGCTTTGATCGAGAAAACCTGAGCAGTGGAGTATATTTTTGTGTGTTAAGCCATGATGATTATCAGAAATCGGAAAAAATGGTGGTGGTAAGATAATTATAGATAGTAGACAGTAGATAGTAATCAGTAGACAGTCCCGCCCTTTCTTCAAAGAACGGGATACTCCATATTAACGACCCCATAATATGATCTCTTACCTATTTTCATGCATAGATAAAGCCTTTGCTCATTTGCCACTAACATATATGAATTTAGTGATTGACTTATCTCCCAAAATATGTATAGTAGATATTCCACGATGAAAGGAGGTGGTGTGAGCTCAATTCATAAACGTGGTTTTTGAAATCTGATGGCGGGGAAAGACAGAAAGGGTTACAACAACAAAACAAGGAGGTATGAATGAAAATTAGTACAATTGTTGTGCTAATGATGGTTGCATCATGTGTTTTTGCGCATCCTAATATAGAAGGATCCCAGGGTCTCTTCAGAACAATATCAGCAGACAATGGCTCTGCTGGTCATTTTCATCTTGGGTTCTGGTTCAGAGGCTTTGGTGAAACAAGAGATGTTGCTGTATTGGGTGAGCAAACAGGAGACGCCAGTCACAAAGGAGGCGATCTGTACTTCGGACTTGGTTATGCAGTGACTGATAACTTCTCATTCAATATAGCGAGTTCTTATTATGGCGATTGCATTGACTACACTGACACAAATTATACCAGAGCCAGTATGGGAATGGGTGATACAAGAATTGACCTAAAATTGAGTTTGGGCAGCAATAATATCAAATATGGTCTCGATGCATTTGTAACGTTCCCCACTGGAAAAGATCGCTTCACTGACCTTGAGGACAAAAACTACCCATTTTTTGGTGATGCCCTGGGTAATGACGGTGGCGTGTTCAGATATTTCTCAAGCGGTGCAATAGACATGGGTGTGGTTGCGTTGTTTACTATAAAATATAAACAGATGACCATTGATTTGAATCTCGGTTATGTAGATAGAAACAAAAACGATTCTGAGTGGGGCTGGCGCAGTAACTGCACGATTTACCGCGCCGCATTCGGTTGGGATCTCGGTACCGTGGTTCCTTTTATCGAACTCGGTGGGCTTGACTTTAATGGTGAAGCTAAGTTATTTACGTTCACTGATGATCCAGTGTTTGGACCAAACCCTGTTTTCATAACACCAGGTATCAGCATCAGACCAGGCAATTTTAATATTGACCTTGCCGTGGATATTCGCGGCTGGGAAGGCGAAAATGAAAAAGACTTTCCAACTGCGATAACTGATAGTACAAATATAACGACCGGCTGGGGTGTTGCACCCGCATGGGCAGGGATCATTGGTATATCATATTGCCATAACTTCAAACCAGAAAAACCAACGGTTGGCAATCTCAGTGGTGTTGTAAGAGACAGAAAAACAGATGAACCACTCGAAGCCAATATTGGTTTATACCGAGCCGATGAATTGGTTGTTTCAGAAGTAAGCGATGCTGATGGTTTCTATGCATTTAACAATATTGAACCCGGTGTGTATGAGCTGACTGCCAGTGCAAGTGGCTATCAATCCTATAGCACAGATTTGCTTGTGAAGGCAGGAGAAACTATTCCTTTAGATATTGATCTTGATCCGCTTGCCGAAGAAGGAACTTTAATTTTAAGAATTATTGATTTGGAAAACCAGGAACCGATATTTGCAGAGGTTAATATTGGTGACGCTATTACTGAAACCGTTACTGAGAAATTTGAGAAAATTCTTGACCCGGGTTCTTATGGGATTGTCGTGGTTGCTGAAGATTATCTTCTATATGAAAAAGAAATCATTATCGAACCTGGCAAAACATTGGAAATTGAGGTCGCTTTGGTTAAAAAGGAATTCGTAGTCTATTTTGAAACTAACAAAGTTAGGTTAAATCCTGAATCTCAGGAAGTACTTGATAAAGCAGCAGTTATGATCAAGAAGCTTCTGGCTGAAAATCCTGATATCACCATTGAATTACAAGGATATACAGATAACCGGAACAGCGAAGAATACAACATGGACTTGTCAAAGCGAAGAGCTGAAGCAGTTAAAAACTATCTGGTCACCAAACATAATATCGAAGCCTCAAGCCTGACTACAAAAGGCTATGGTGAATCACGACCTGTTGCTTCGAACGACACTCCTGAAGGAATGGCTAAAAACCGAAGGGTTGAATTGATAATAGTCAAGTAACGCTGTTCTTTACTCTTGTATAGTACTTAATGCGAGGAGGAGGCACACAGTGCCTCCTCCTCTTTGTTAATATATGCGTTTCTTGACATAACAGACCAGTTTGCATATAATTACCTCAACAAGGAGCATCTAATGTTTATCTTCAATGATAGGAGTATGCTATGCGAAACATCATTATAATTGGTTCTGGTATGGGTGGTCTTGTTGCCGGTAATCTGCTCGTTAAAAAGGGACATAAGGTTGCAATATTTGAATCTCACATCACACCTGGCGGATACACAGCTGGGTTCTGGAGAAAAGGTTTTTACTTTGAGAGTGGCACACTTTCTTTTGAATCATCAGACGGTGTGTTCAAAGTAATGAAGGATATCGGGATTTATGAAAAGATCCAGTTTACTAAACAGTATGGACGGTGGGTGTCTGCAGATTTTGATTGCATAACCCATTCATTCAGTGATTTGAAAAAAACGTTACTTGAAGCATTCCCATCAGAAAAGGAAAGACTTACAAAGTATTATGCCAAGGTCGACAAGATGTTCAAGGCAATGCTTTCCATGCGCAAACCAGGTAATTTGTTCGAAATTATTGCCTTTCCTTTTAAATTGGCAAAAATCATGAGTATATTCAAGAAGTACGATAAGACAACAGTATCAGAATTTACCGCGATGTTTTTTGACAAAGATTCCAAGCTCTATCAATTGCTTAAGGACATTGGATATCCGGATATGAGTGCTGCGATTCTTGGTGGTGCAATGTTGTCTTTTTTTGAAGACTACTGGACAGTGAAGACCGGCATGCAATCCTGGGCAGATGCGCTTGCTGAAAACTTCAAGAGCCTGGGCGGCGAGCTGATGCTGAAATCCAGGGTCGACAAGATAATCACAAAGAACGGCACAGCTGTTGGTGTTGGCAGTAATGGTAAAAACTACAAAGCAGATTATGTGATTTCTGCCAGTGACTACAAAAAGACATTCCTTAAACTTTTAGATGACAAGACACTTATTCCTCAGCAGACCATTGAGAAGATCGAAAAAGCTTCAGTATCCGAAGGTTTTTTCACGGTCTATCTCGGATTGAATCTCCCGCAGGATAAAATGAAAGAGTATTTAAAAATACCCCATGTGTACTATTTAAGTGATAACCCGGATACAGATATTCATAATCCAAATGATGAGAACTATTTTGAAAAAGCTGCAGTAACGCTCTATTCGCCTTCACTCATGAATGCCGAACTTGCTCCTGAAGGCAAGTCTTCATTAATGATTCAAACCATGACATCCTACAAATGGATGAACAACTGGGGAGGAGGCGACAGGGAGACTTACAAACGATTGAAAAATAGGGCAAAGAATGCATTAATTGAAAAAGCGTGTGTAGTCATTCCCAATTTAAAAAAACATATTGAGTTTGATGATGCTGCAACTCCGTTGACTTATGAACGATTTACGCACAACACTGACGGTGCAACGTCTGCCTGGAGTTGGAATCCGAACAAGAAATTTCATAAGACGATTATGAGTACTACAGTTACGACACCGGTTAAAAATCTCTATATTGGTTCATGCTGGGCAGTGCAGATTGGCGGTGTGCCAAGTGCTATCATGGCTGCACAAAAGTGTGTTAAGAAGATAAAATAAAACTACCGAGTAATTCTATCAATCTTCATTGTAGATAGATCAATTGTAACGTAGGTGAATTTATCAAGTTGCCCCGGTTGAATACACATAGTATTGCCTAACTTTGCATACCATTGGCCTGAGACTTCAGGAGATTCATGGATATGTCCATGAAGTGAAAGTTTTGGCTGATTTTTCATTAAGAAATCGTAGACTGCTTTTGAACCCACACCTCTGCCATGATTATACCTATCGAGCCCTAATTTGTATGGAGGCATATGAATTACATACACACAATTTGTCATGTTGTTAGGAAGTACTAATTTATTTAGTTCATCCGCGATTGTTGGGAGACTATTTACATAGGAAAGCCAATCATTGATTTCCTGCCACCCATCTTGGGATGACAGCAGTGCAGTGCCATATTGCTCTGGCAAAATAAAATCATGTGTATCTTGCCTGCACCTATCCTTTAATCGAAATGGGTAATCGACGATCAGATTAAATCCGATGAATTCGTAATTATCGATTTCAAACTTCTGCTGAGCTATAGGTATAACAAAAGAAAACTTTTTACAAGTTTTTTCAAATAACTCATCAAATATCCTCAGGTCATCATTTCCTAAGTAACATAGATAGTAAATGCCTGCAGATTCAAACTGCGAGAAATGACTTTTAAGATATGTGGTAATAAATTCTCCCTGTTTGAATAAATTACCTTTTGTAGGCAGCATGTCACCGCCATTTATAACCAGATTAACCTTAGTAGATTTTGCTACTTTGAACAACCGCTCATACTTCCATTTATTTCCATGTAAATCCGTTACAAATATTACTTTCATTGATTTTCCTTTATGCTATTTTTATTTCTTGATTGCTTCGATTTTTCAGGCATCTTGGTCTTCCTTTTTTTCAGTTTCTGATGAAATTTCCTTTCTAATTTTGTTTTTCGTTTTACCCTTGCGAGAATATTTTTTCTTATTCCTGTGTACTTTTGTAGGTTTATGAGGAACCCGGTGTTTGTAACTCGGTTTTATCTTTATTTCTTCTTCGTTTTTCTTATTTTTCGCCATATGTTTTAAGAAATTATATTGAAAGCACAAAGTATGTCAATAGTGTATTAAATTTACAGACAGAATTGACCGCTGCGATTTTCACCATTTCATTTCATTCGATACTTTCATCTTGACAAAATAAATTTTATATATATAATTATTTCAGTAGGTAGACAAAAAAGGGTACTTAATGAAATGAAGTTCAAAGAAATCTACAGAACATTAGAGAAAAACAAATACTTTGTTTTTTCGTTTGAGGATCTACTATTATTCTACCCAAACGAGACAAAGGGAAATCTCAAAAAACTGATTTTCAGATGGAAAAATAAGGGATTGATTTATTCTTTAAAAAGAGGTTTGTACGAACTTACTTATCCAAGAGATTTCACAATTTCTGATCTCTATATTGCGAACAAATTATACAATCCTTCTTATGTTTCTCTGGAAACCGCTTTATCCTATTATAGTATTATCCCTGAAGTTTCAATGGCAGTAACGTCCATTACAACAAAACCCACCAGGAGATTCAAGAACAAACATGGTCTGTTTATCTACCGTACGATTAAGACCAGAGCTTTCACAGGATACTTTGTCGAGAAGCAACGCGACTTTGATGTTTTTATTGCTGAGCCTGAAAAGGCATTCATCGATTATCTATACTTCAAAGCACATCGCAACAAGAACTTCACGTTTCAGGACGAAAGATTTGATGAAGATGCAGTTCAACGACTCAACAAGAAGAAAATGAGGAAATATGCAAAACTGTATGAAATCAATTTAGGAAAACTATATGCTCACCTTTGATGCATTAATCGATCAGGCAAAATTGCGGGACATGCCACCAACAAAGACCAGAGGTGTTTTAAGGGAGTATATGCAGATTGTCATTCTCAATGAGTTCTACAAGACAGATGCAGGAAAGGAATTATATTTTACAGGAGGGACGTATTTACGTCTGGTCCACAATTTAAAAAGGTTCTCAGAAGACCTGGATTTCAATACTCAAAACCTTACACCAGTGAAATTTGAAAATTATGCCGAGGAGCTGATAATTGGGTTAAAAAGACTTGGAATGAAATGCAGAGTACAGTTTGCTCACTGGGATAATATTCTAGTCGCAAAACTAACTTTTCCTGAAATAGAACGTTCATACAATATCGTGTCGAAACATTCCAGAAAAGAAGGTATAATCATAAAATTAGAGACGAACAGACAGAAATGGAAAATAAAGACAGCGACTGAAGTAATATCAGGGTTTGGGGTGACTTATCCATGTCTGTGTACTGACAAGGGTATGTTGTTTTCGGATAAAATCGATGCACTAACCAAAAAGAAAAGAGGAAGGCACCTGTACGATATTATATTTATGCTTTCCAATAAATTTACAATTGATCGAAGAATCTTGAAAAGATTTGGTATAGAAGAAGATCCTTTATCAATCATTTTACGTAGTGTGCAAAATCATACAAAAGCTGAACTAAAAAAACAGGCAGAGATATTGAGACCATTTTTGTTTGATGAAAAAGAGGCTGAACTCGTCGCAAATGCCCATAATATTATACCAGGGTTAATAGAACAATACCGGAAAGGAACACATTCTATCTAACGTAGAAGTTGAGTTCCTTAGATGGAGTTCTTATTTTTTTCGATGCATCGAGTAAGTTGTTGATAAAATCTGATTCTTTCTCTATTAATCCCCTCGCCCCTTACGCTGTGTTTGCCTACGCTCCTTGTCATTGCGAGTCCCGAGCTCGTCGAGGGACGAAGCAATCTCACTAATCACGCTATTATTAGAAAAACCGTACTACTATTAATAGAGATTTCTGAAAAAATCAGAAATCTTTAGGAATCGCTGTAATTTTTATATAATCTCCTTGCCCCGTGAAATAAAAGAAAACTGTTATGAAAATATGAATAAAATATGGTATTTTTGCATTCAATACAGTAAAACCATATTCTATGTTCATATTTCACAGGGTGAATAATCAAAAGAGCTCAAAAATTAGTTTTCCAGAAATCTCTTGATAATATCTTGACATTGGGCTTCAAATTCTTATATTATAAAACCTATGGAAATTATGGGTATCAAATTATATAATACATGGAGCCGAAAGAAAGAGTTATTCAAATCAATTTCAGATGACTGCGTGGGGCTCTACACATGTGGACCTACTGTATATAACTATGCTCATATAGGAAATCTTCGCACGTACATCTTTGAAGATATTCTGAGAAGAACTCTTGAATATTTTGGATATAAAATAAAACACGTTATGAATGTTACTGATGTCGGACACTTGGTATCTGATGCGGATACTGGAGATGACAAGATGGTTATTGGTGCACGGCGCGAGGGTAAAACAGTACAAGAGATTGCGCGCTACTATGAAAAGATATTTTTCCAGGATGCAGAGTCACTAAATATTCTACGACCACATGTTGCATGTCGAGCAACTGCGCACGTGAATGATATGATTGAATTTATACAGGTCTTAGTTGATAAAGGCTATGCATATAAAGTTGAGGGCAATGTTTATTTTGAAATATCAAAGTTTCCTGAATATGGTAAATTATCTGGTATCCCTATTGAGAAACTACTCGCAGGTGCGCGTATTGAGGTGGATAAAAACAAACGTCATCCTGGTGATTTTGCACTCTGGTTGTCTAAGTCAAAATTCCCCAATCAGGTAATGCAATGGGATTCGCCATGGGGACGTGGTTTTCCAGGGTGGCATATTGAATGTACAGTTTTGGCGATAAAATATTTGGGCAAACGTCTTGATATACACTGTGGAGGCATTGACCACATACCAATCCACCACACCAATGAAATCGCACAGGCTGAGGCGTATTTAGGGCACAAATGGTGTAATGTGTGGGTGCATGGAGAATTTCTTGTGCTAAAAAGAGATAAAATGTCGAAGTCCAAACAAGGATTTCTGGATTTGCGTGCGCTTATCAATCATGGATTTGAACCACTGCACTATCGGTATTTCTGTCTCGGCGCACACTATCGTCAGCAATTAGACTTCAGTTTTGATGGGCTTGAAGGAGCCAAAAGAGCTTATGCGAATTTAAGGCAGCGTGTTTTGGAATACCGGGCAGATAGCAATAGGAATCATGCCAATCCTGAACTTATGAAAGAATACATGAGCGAGTTTGAAAATGTTATTGCAGACGATCTCAATGTACCACTTGCATTGGCTGTAGTATGGAAGGTAGTAAAAGATATTAAATTATCAAGCAGAGACAAACTCAATTTGCTCTTGGAATTCGACAGGGTTTTAGGATTAGGTTTTAAAACTATTGAGCAAAAGGAACTACCTGAGGTCTGTCAGAAATTGATAAAGCAGCGGGAGCAAGCGCGCAAAGATGAAAATTGGGATGAGGCTGATCATCTTCGTGAAGAGCTAAGCCAGCATGACATAGGTATAAAAGATACACAAAAAGCTACTGAATGGTATTGGCTGAAATAGTTAGGTATTGGTGTAGACCATGAAAGTAAAACCTGGGACGGTAGTGGGGACACGTATGCAAAGATTACTGGAGGTTTCAAAGAAATGCGGAGCTGACCTGTCTGTAGCCGAATAATATCTGATATACTTCCTCTTGACATTAGCAAAATTATGATTAGAATCTATTCATATGATGAATAGAAATAAATCACGCGCCAATAGCGAATATAGGCCGCGATGGTTGGCTGAAAATATAAGAAAGGCTATCGATGTCAACCCGGTTATGATTCTCACTGGTGCACGACAGACAGGAAAGAGCACGCTTTTGCAGAATGAGAAACCATTTGATGGTTGGCGGTATCTTTCCTTTGATGATATAGATATTCTTGGTCAAGCAAAAAAAGATCCATTGTCTTTACTGTCGGTGGAGCGCAATACAGTCATTGACGAAATACAGAAAGCTCCAGAGATATTATCTGTCATCAAGAAATTAGTAGATGAAAACCGCGAGCGGCATTTTTTGCTTTCAGGCTCGGCTAATCTTTTATTGATGAAGCAGGTTACTGAAAGCCTCGCAGGACGCAGTTCGTATTTTTCGTTATTGCCTTTTGCTCTAAGAGAGTGGTTTAGGGAAAATATACCACAATGTTTTTTGGATCTTATTAAAGGTAAGCGGTTAAAAGAGAAGCAATATTCAACGAAGAATCCACTTTCACAATTATTTAGAGGTTTCTTACCGCCGGTACTGAAACTGAAAAAAATGGATCAAGTTTCACTCTGGTGGGAAGGATACACAAGAACATATCTGGAGCGAGATCTGAGGCAGTTATCCGAGGTCTCATCATTGAGTGACTATAAGAAAATCATGGAACTACTTGCCTTGCGATCAGGATCTATTTTGAATGAAACTGATATTGCTCGTAAATGTTCTATGAGTCAGCCAACAGTCCATCGCTATATAAATCTTCTGGAGACATCACATCTTTTTCTTAAATTAAGGCCTTTCACTAAAGGTAAATTGCGCAGAATCATAAAAGCACCCAAAGGATATTTTCTCGACCCGGGACTCGTTTCTTATCTTGCAGGATACTATGCACCAAATTCTATTTCTTCAGAATTTCTCGGTCATCTTTTTGAGACGTTAATATTTCTTCATCTTAGTATTATTGCATCACTTGTTCGAGCTGAACTTTTCTATTGGAGAACATGGGGTGGTAAGGAAAAAGAGGTTGATTTTGTTTTTGAATTTATGCGGAAGGTTATAATCATCGAAGTGAAGCTTTCTCAGAGAATTAATTATGAAGATATAAAAGATATCACTTTCTTTATGGATAATTATTCAAATACTGTTGCTGGTTTGATTATCTATACAGGCAGTGAATTGAAATATCTGACCAAGGATATTATTGCTGTACCCTGGACTGCCTTGTGTTAAAATATCTAATTACCTGACTGACTCGCTGTGAGTGAGATGACGGTTTACTGAAAATTCAGATAACCCGATACCATGTCTGAGACTGGAGCAAATAAAATACTCACAAAAAGATTGCTGGAGGTTTCAAAGAAATGCGGAGCTGATTTGTTCGGCATAGCAGATGCAAATGATTTTTCTGATTATAAAGGTAAGCGAAACCCGTTTTTTTATCTTGATACTGCGAAAAGCGTTATTGTCATTGGTTATTACATAAATGACCCCATGTTGGATATATGGATCAATCCAGTTAAAGGGAAGCAGGAGTATTATTTCATCGTATTGGAATTTCAATAAATTAAAATTCCAACAGCACCTTATCCTACGGAATAAGGTGCTGG
>JAGMEL010000260.1 GCA_023128195.1 Caldifarciminota bacterium
GCCTTTCCGAATATTCTTTAAAATCAAAGTCATCACTAATTCTATTTTTAATTTGATTATAAAAATCTTCATTTGAACTAAAATCTAATTTAACGTCTTGTTTTTTAAGCTCTTCAAATTTCCTTTTCCCTGTAAAATGCAAATCAATAAATAATGAAAAAACGTCCTTTAAACAATTATTCCACAAGTGTACTAATTTACCATGAAAAACTTCTGATATAAAATATGGGTAATCATCTCTAAATTTTTTAATATAAACTATTGGAATTGGTTCAATATGTAAATTAGTTCCTACTTTCGGAGATATAGAAGCTCCATCATCAATCGGACCCAGAGTTTCCTGTCCCAGTTCATACATTGTGGAAGCAGCTAATAATTTCATAAAAGTTGAATTAACATTAGTGATTAATCTATCAATAACCTTATTTAAATTATTTTTATACGATTTCATCTTTCTGTATCGATATACCTCCTTTGAACAGTTCTAACTGAATCCGGCTTTCAGATAACTTGTTTATATCCGTAATTAAGTTCGGATATACCGCCAATATGGTATTATATCCGAAGTAAACTTCGGATATACATCCTTGTAGCTACTCTCACACACCCTCTTATTTATTACCGCCTCCCGTCTCTAAATTATCTAAAGGACTAACAATGCTTCCACATGAATAACCAAATTCTGGACTTGGCAGATTTATAACTTTGTATTTGTTTAGAATCTACTCCAGTCATTGATTATCTTCTCCCAGGGTTTTGGTTTTAATTGGTTCAACCAACATTATCCAAGCGGCTTTTTTCGCACGCGAGCGATGTCTTGTCCCTCTTTTCACAAGAAAACCTTCGTTTTCCTTAAGTTCAACAGACCCTTCCTCTGTATCAATATTTATTTTTCCCTTGAGCACCAGGAAGAATTCATCTTCATTTCTGTGTGTATGCCAATTATATTCCCCTTTGATTTTGGCGATCCTGAGCGCAGTATGATTTATATAAGCGATATCCTTGGGTTGCCAAGGGTCCTGTACGTCTTCAATTAAATCTTTAAGACTTACTTTTTTCATTTAACCCCCTTTTTTGAAAATCCTAAATTCTAATCTCTAAATTCTAAACAATATCGAATTTCAAAATTCAAATTTTATAAACAAATTTTTTAATTTCGGTCATTTGGATTTAGAATTTGTTTAGGATTTCGTATTTCGTGCTTAGGATTTACGCACCTTAGGCGGATTACATTCGGAAAACTCCGAATTTATGGTCTGGTATTGAAGCATTAAGAGACATAGAAATAGCAAGGCCAAGTATTTCTCTTGTGTCCAAAGGATCAATAATACCATCATCCCAGAGTCGTGCTGTTGAATAGTAAACACTCGATTCGTTCTCATACTTAGCAAGAATTGGTTTCCTGATCCCCTCAATATCCTCTTTAGTTGGCTTTTTACCTTGTTTAATCAATGCCCTTACCTTTATATCTGTTAATACGCCAGCTGCTTGTTCACCACCCATTACACAAATCTTAGAAGTAGGCCACATCCACAACATTCTGGGATCATAGGCTCGACCGCACATCCCGTAATTACCAGCACCATAAGAACCACCAATGATAATTGTGAACTTAGGAACCTGTGCATTTGCCACAGCATGAACCAATTTTGCACCATCCTTTGCTATACCTTGATGTTCATATCTTTTACCAACAATAAAACCTGTTATATTTTGTAAAAATATAACCGGTATTTTTCTAACCGAACACATTGTTACAAAATGGGCACCTTTTTGAGAAGATTCAGAAAATAAAACACCATTGTTTGCCAAAATACCAACTGGATAACCCATAATCCGTGCAAAACCGCAGACCAAAGTTGGGCCATAAAGCTCTTTAAATTCATGGAATTCACTACGGTCAACAATGCGAGCAATAATTTCCCTCATATCAAATGATTTCTTTAGATCCTTTGGTATAATTCCATATAATTCATTCGGATCATATGCAGGGTCCTCAGGCGTGCTCCTTTCCAAAGGATATTTATGCCCGGTTCCGAGATTTTTAACAATATTTCTTGTTATTTCAATAGCATGCTCACCATTAACTGCATAGTGATCAGCAACACCGGATATTCGGCAATGAACATCAGCACCCCCAAGTTCTTCCTCAGTTACGACCTCGCCAGTTGCTGCTTTTACTAAAGGAGGACCGCCAATATAAATCGTTCCTGGTCCTTTTACAATAACCACCTCATCACTCATAGCCGGTTGATAAGCACCACCTGCCGTACAAAATCCCAATACAACTGAAATCTGTGGAATATTATTTGCAGACATTTGCGCCTGATTAAAGAATATCCTACCAAAATGTAATTTATCCGGAAACGTTCCTACCTGAAGAGGTAAAAATATACCCCCGGAATCGACAAGATATATGCAGGGCAATCTGTTTTCCATAGCAATTTCCTGGGCGCGCAGGTGTTTCTTTATCGTCTCGGGAACATATGTACCGCCTTTTACTGTAGCATCATGGGCAACAATCATTACTTCTCGATTATTGATAACACCAATTCCAGTTATGATCGCAGCACCCGGGTGTCCGTTATTGTACATATCCCAGGCAGCCAATGTGCTTAACTCTAAAAATGGGGTATCCGGGTCAAGGAGTAATCTTAATCTCTCTCTCACAAAAAGTTTACCCCTTTTAGCATGTTTTTCATGCATGTACTCAGGTCCACCTTTTTTTACGGATGACAGGCATTCCTTTAAAGTTTGCACAGCCTTTTCCATAACTGCCTTATTTTCTTTAAACTCCGGGCTATCTACGAATATTTTTGATTCAATTTTATACATAATTCCTTTTAAAGTAATCAGTAGTTAGTAGACAGTAGTCAGTAATAATAATTATAAAAACAATAGCAAACATTATTTTTAGTGAATGATAAAATCGTTTATACTTTTAATCTTTTTAAATTTCATTAAATACTGTCTACTGACTACTGTCTACTGTCTACTCTTAAATAAGTATTGCCTTATATCCATAACAGATTATTCCAGTATGACCTTCTGAATACAATTTTCTGAAGACAAGCTTTACTTTTTTACCAATCTCAAGATCTTCAGGTTTACAGTCGACTACCTGTGTCGTAATTCTTACACCATTATCCACTTCCACTATGGCAATGCTATACGGAACCTGTGTAGTAAACTGAGCAGGTGCAACCCTGATAGTAGTATATGTTACGATCTTTCCATTGTCAGATAATTTTGTTTTATCAAATTCTCTGGAGCCGCACCCAGAACAGACTAAACGCGGTGGAAATGAAACCTTACCACACTTTTTACACTTTGCAGCTTCAAGCCTGTATCTTTGAGGCATCTCTCTTCTATATCCTGGTGATGGCATAAAACCTCCTTAACAAAATGGTTATTGGGTTAGGGTTAAGATGCTGGATTTCCCGCTTCCAAACCCAAACCTGTTTTCTATCTTTATCAAGCATCCATACCCAAACCCATCTTCTATATTTGGAAGATATGTGTAACAGACGATGCTCCTGAACCACCCATATTCTGCGCCAAACCGATCTTAGCATTCTTAACCTGTCGTTTGCCAGCATTTCCTTTTAATTGTTCAACGACTTCAACAACCTGTGCAATACCTGTAGCCCCTACAGGATGCCCCTTTGATTTTAAACCACCCGATGGATTCACAGGAATCTTGCCTTCCAATGATGTATTGCCTTTTTCAGTAAAAGGACCACCCTGACCTTTCTTTACAAAACCAAGTTCTTCAATAATACATATCTCAGCAATAGAAAAACAATCATGGACCTCAGCAAAACTTACATCAGAAGGTTTTATTCCCGCCATTTTGTAGGCAGATTCAGCAGAATCCTTAACTGCCTTTAAAGTAGTGATGTCTTCACGTGTGTGCAACGCCAACGCATCTGTCGCAGCACCAGAGCCTAATATTTTTATTACTGGCTTATTCAATTTCTTGGCTAAATCCATAGATACCAATATTGCACAAGCTGCGCCATCAGACACTGGAGAACTATCAAGAACTGTAAGCGGATCGGCAACCAGTGTAGCGTTGATTACCTGATCAATGGTAACTTCTTTAGGAAACTGCGCGTTAGGATTAAACGATCCATTATAATGATTCTTTACTGATACAGCAGCAAGTTGCTTTCTTGTAGTACCATAATGATGCATATGCGCTTTTGCAATCATTGCGTAAAGACCAGGGAAAGTAATGCCATGATACACTTCATAGTCCTGATCAGCTGCACTGGCAAGTGCATAGGTCACATCAGCACCATCAGTCATCTTTTCAACACCACCGACCAAGACCAAATCACTATAACCTGAAGCAATCTCGAAAAAACCCAGGCGCAAAGCCATACCACCTGAACAGCATGCTGACTCAACACGCACTGCAGGTATCGGCGCCACACCAAGATAATCTGCCATTAACGCGCCAATATGTTCCTGTCCCACAAAAAGACCTGGCGTCATCGAACCTACATACATCGATTCAATATGATCCACGCCCGCGTCATCGATTGCTTTTAGCGCAGCTTCAACAAATATGTCCCTTAGAGACTTTTTCCAGAGCTCACCAAATTTCGTCATTCCACAACCAATAACTGCTACTTCTCTCATACCAGCCCCCTTTACTCATTCATTATGATCTTACCCCGATACTTCGCATATTGACCGTAGTCAAGGTAGATACGATTATTCTCGAGCATACTTTTTAGCTTTTCTGCCTTATCTCTTACTTCATTAATCCGATCAGTCATCTTGAATATGAATGCATCACTGCCCGCACCTGAACCAAAAGAAACCAACAATATCAAATCTTTAGGCTTAGCAATATCAAGTGTTGCTGAAAAACCGGTTGGTGATGAACCTGAATATGTATTACCCATTAATGGCACAATCCAACCAGGCTCCATCTGTTCCTTTGTAAACCCTAATTTTTTGCCTGCAGTTAAAGGGAACTTTCCATTGGGCATATGAAAAATTGCATAGGCAAAATCTGATGGCTTATAACCACTTCTTTCCAGGATTGCCTTACCAGCACCCAGCACATGTTTGAAGTATGCAGGTATTCCAGTAAATCTACCACCATGGAGTGGATAAAATGCACCTTCCCTTCTCCAAAAATCTGGTGTGTCAGTAGTATAAGAAAATGTATCGAGAACATCAGCTACAACATCCTCTTTTCCAAATATGAATGCTGAACCACCAGCTGATGCAGAGAATTCAAGAGCATCACCTGGTGCACCCTGCGAAGTATCAGCCCCAACACCCATAGCATATTTCACCAGATCAGCCTTAACTAAACCGTATGCAACAAACATTGCCTCAGTTCCTGCCTTACAGGCGAATTCATAGTCAGCAATATGAACATTAGGAACAACACCCAATGCTTCAGCTACTACAGTCCCGGATGGTTTTACAGCATAAGGATGCGACTCTGAACCGATATAGAGAGCCCCAATTTCACCAGGGTCAATACCAGCTCTTTTTAATGCATTCTTTGCTGCCTCAACAGAAATTGTAATGGTATCCTCATCCAGACCTGGAACCGTTTTTTCCTTAAGCAGCAGGCCTCTTTTAATCGTCTCAGAATCCCTGCCCCACTGATGGGCTATATCTTCAACCTTAATCCTATATCTTGGCAAATAAGAACCGTAGCCAACAATTCCAATCATCAAACCCCCTTACCAAATGGTTATTGGGCTTGGGTTAAGATGCTGGATTTCCCGTTTCCAAACCCAAACCTATTTTCTATTTTTATCAAGCATCCAAACCTAAACCCATCTTCTATATCTTCGAAAGGGCTTGTTCTAAATCTGCGATAAGATCCTTAGTACTTTCAAGTCCAACAGATATTCTAACATATCCAGGGTTGATACCGCATTTTAGTAATTCTTCGTCACAATATGTACAATGTGTCATTGAAGCAGGATGTTCAATCAAAGTATCAACATCGCCAAGGCTGACCGCTATAATATATAACTTAACCGAATTCATAACTATTTTGCCTGCTTCTTTTCCTCCTTTTACATCAAACCCTATCATTCCGCCGAATTTACTCATCTGTTTTTTTGCTAAGTCATGTCCAGGATGCATAGGCAGTCCAGGATAGTAGACTTTTTCAATCTTATCATGTTTGGAAAGATACTCGGCGATCTCCATTGCACTGTCACAATGCTTTTCCATCCGAACTGCCAACGTTTTTAAACCTCTCAAAACAAGCCAGGCATTAAAGGGTGAATTTGAACCACCAAT
This sequence comes from Caldifarciminota bacterium, assembly GCA_023128195.1. GTDB lineage: Bacteria > Hydrothermota > Tepidihabitantia > SM23-42 > SM23-42 > SOIY01. The sequence goes on from JAGMEL010000260.1 coordinate 6,286, forward strand.
CTCCTTACCAATTTCCCACAATTCTTTTATGAACTCTTTCTTACCAACAACTGCACCACCAATAATATCACCATGACCACCAAAATATTTTGTCAATGAATGAATAACAATATCAGCACCAAGTTCAATCGGCCTTTGTAAATATGGTGTGGCAAATGTATTATCAACACATAAAGGTATATTTTTGCTTCGGGCAATTTCCGCACATCGCGCAATATCAATGATTTTCAATGTCGGGTTTGCCGGGGTTTCAATGAAAATCAATCGTGTATTTTCCCTGATTGCCGAAGACAGTTCATCAAGGTTAGTAGCATCAATAAAGGTGGTTTCAATACCGAACCGTGGTAAAACATTCTTGAATAAGGCAAATGTACCGCCATAAATTGTATTATCAGAGATAATATGCTCACCTGTCTTAGCAACTGTGGCTACAATATTGAATATTGCAGCAAGCCCTGAGGAAGATACCAACCCTGCCTCGGTCGATTCTAATAATGCAATTTTACTTGCCAAAAGGTCAATAGTTGGATTGCCAAGCCGCGTATAAATATATCCTTCTTCTTCACCACTAAAAACTCGTGCCCCATGGTCAGCATCCTTGAATGCAAAAGTTGATGTCTGATAAATTGGCGGTGCAACAGCACCGGTCATTTTATCAGGATGCTGTCCACCATGCACGATTTTTGTTTCAATATCCATTATTCCTCCTTGAATATATCAAATACCTAAATGCCTAAATACCTAAACACCTAAAAGGTTTCCTATCGCAAGGTTGAAGAATCCATTCGATAACCCTGGAGTAGAGCCTTTAGGCTCGTCAGAAAACGATGAAATCGATTTGATATCTATTCATCTTATCACTCGCTTAATTCAATCAAAACTCCACCCATATCTTTTGGATGAATAAAAGCGATCTTTTTCCCTGATGCACCAACTCTCGGCACTTCATCAATCAATTTTACACCCTGTTTCTTCATTTCGAGAAGCATTCCTTCAATATCTTCAACCTCAAAACATAGATGGTGTAAACCTTCACCTTTGTTTTCGATAAATTTACTTATTGGGCTATTTTCTTCCAGGGGTTCCAATAATTCAATCTTCGTTTCACCCAGGTCGAGTACTGCCACTTTCACCTTCTGATCGGATACATCTTTGACCATTTTAAGAGTCAGCCCGAAAAGACCTTGCCAGATACTCAGACGTTCAGTGATATTCTTAACAGCAATTGCGATGTGATCTAGTTTCATGTTCATCTTAACCCCTTAACACTGTCATGCTGAACTTGTTTCAGCATGACATCCATTGTACCATTGTACGTCCATTATATTTCATTACATACTGTCTACTGCCTATCCCGTTTTTGCTCAAATCTCTGATTTGACTACAAAAACGAGGATCCCGCTTTTTCGTAGAAAGGGCGGGACTGTCTACTCTCATAATAATTTCCTCTTCTTCGCCTCCTGTTCAAGCATCTGTCGAAAATCTGGATGAGTAATACTAATGAGTGCCTCGGCGCGCTGGCGTAAGTTTTTACCGTGGAGATAGGCAATACCATATTCAGTCACCACATAATGAACATCTGCTCTTGTCGTTACAACTCCAGCACCGACTTGTAAAGTTGGAACAATCTTGGATAACTTTCCGCCTTTAGCAGTAGACGGTAATGCAATTATTGGTTTCCCACCCTTTGATTGTGCTGCACCGCGAATAAAGTCAACCTGACCGCCAAATCCTGAATAGATTTTAGTACCAATAGAATCTGAACACACCTGACCCGTTAAATCGACTTCAACTGCCGAATTAATAGCAATCATCTTTTCATTCTGTCCAATAATATAAGGATGATTAGTATGATCTGTAGGATGGGTTTCGAAAATCGGGTTGTTATCTATAGATTCATAAAGTTGCTTTGTACCAAGATAGAAAGTAGCGATAACCTTACCGGGATGCAGGGTCTTTTTCGCTCCTGTTATTACACCGGCATCTATAGCCTCAATAATACTATCGGAAACCATCTCTGTATGAATACCAAGATCTTTTTTATCAAACATCGCCTTCAATGCGGCATTAGGGATACCACCAATACCTAATTGCAGGGTTGAACCATCCTCAACCAAACCGGCAATGTTAGAACCGATTGTTTTCTCTACATCAGTAAATGGTATTGCTGCCAGTTCTTGAAGTTCTTCGGATATTTCAACGATCTTGGATAATCGAGAAACATGGATAAAGGAATCTCCTAATGTCCGCGGCATTTTCTCGTTAACCTGAGCTATAACAGTCTTTGCTGTCTCAGCTGCTGCTTTAGAGGCAAGACATTCAACGCCATAACTCATAAAACCATGTTCATCAGGTGGTGACAAATGTAGTAACGCTACATCAATTGGTAACTCTCCAGAGGAAAAAAGGCTTGGTATTTCATAAAGAAAAACCGGAATATAATCTGCCCTACCTTCGTTCACTGCAGCACGGTCAGCCGGTCCGACAAATAGTGAATTATGTCTGAAGTGACCTTCCATGCCGGGCTTTGTTAGCGGGTCGTCACCAAATAACAAAACATGTGCTACCTCGACATGTTGCAGTTCATCCTTTCTCGCTGCCAGTGCCTCCATCAATTTGAATGGCGTAGCTGCATTGCCACTCAAGTATATTCGATCATTGCTTTTTACCACTGATACTGCTTCTTCAAAAGAACACTTCTTGGTTTTGTAATTATCGAACCAGCTCATGATACATACTCCTCTTTTATCCTACCTTTTTCCACGTAGATACCTCGCTTGAGATCTGAATTCTCCCTCAACGCACTTTCCACTCCTGTCTCAGACATAATTTTAAGATAAGGGAAAATACTCGATGTTATGGTATGAGTAGCCGTACGTGCAACCAACGTTGTAGCATTAGGCATACAAAAGTGTATAACACCATCAACTGTATAGATAAACTTGCCGCTTGGAGTAATCTTGGATGTTTCACAGCAACCACCCTGGTCAATGGAAAAATCAATAATCACAGAGCCCTGCCGCATCGACTGCACCATGTCTTTTTTAATAAGAATCGGGGATCTTTTTCCTGGTACCAGAACTGCACATATTATCACATCGGCAAATTTGACTAACTTCACTAAATTGTGATGTGTAGCAAACATGGTTGTGACCTTTAAACCGGTAGTATGACAGGCAATATCATCGAGTTTGTCACGACTAATATCCAGCACATAAACATTAGCACCTATACCAGCAAATGATTTCGCAGCATTGCAGCCGAGTGTACCGCCACCAAGAACCATAATCTCTGCAGGCGGAATACCAGGTATACCGCCAAGTAAAATACCCCGTCCCCCATGATGAGACTCTAACAGCCTCCCGGCGATTTGGACAGAAAGCTTTCCTGCTATTTCACTCATGGGTATTACTACAGGTAATCTGCCATCATCTTTTTGTATAATCTCATAGCCCACAAGGGTAATCTTTTTCTCCTTAACCACCTTGATAAATTCTTTACGGGCTGTCACAAGATGCATGAATCCCATTATTGTCTGTCCCTCTTTGATGTAAGAGTACTCTTCCTGCTGGGGCCGCCGCACCTTCAAAACAACATCTGCCCTGCGGTATGCTTCTTCCTTGGAATATACAATCGTTGCCCCGGCTTTTTCATACTCACTATCGCTAAAACCTGCTCCTTCACCAGCTTTACTTTCAACATAAAATCTCGCTCCATGTGACAACAACTCATTCACCCCCATCGGTGAAAGTCCCACCCTGTACTCGGGCGTATCTTTAAAAGGTGCCACTTCCTTAGGAATACCGAATATCATGAAACCTCCTTTTGAAAAAAAATGCAGTAATCGCAGTATCATCCGACATGCAACATGGCGGATTCGCAGTATCGTTCCTAACGGAACTCGCAGTATCGCCTGCGGCTCGCCCTGTAAAATACAAGATATTTGTGGTTTTTACCACACTAATCTTTTTGTTAAACTTGTTTTCTGTAGACATCGCAAGTCTCTTTTTATTATTTAACGGAATTCGCCATATTTTTTCTTTAGCGAGTCCCGACCAATGTCGGGACGATCCTGCGTCTCCTGCAAGTCCTGCCATTATCAATGGCGGGACGATCCTGCGAGCCCTGTTAAATACAAGAATTCTGGTATCCTTAACCAAATTAATGTAGTTGTTAAACTTTTCTCCTTTGTATATCATAAGTCCTCTTTTTATTTAACGGGGCGAGCACAGCGATCCTGCAATTAGAAAATGTTCTTCTCTTTATATTCTCCATAAACGTCTCTCAACGTATCTGATATTTCACCTATTGTCGCATATTCTTTTACGCATTTAAGAATCGGCTCCATTAAATTCAAATTGTCTATTGCCGCTTTTTTTAAATCATTTAATAGAATCTCAACTTTTTTATTATTTCTTCTTTGTTTAACCATTCTTATCTTACGTATCTGCTTCTTCACTACTTCTGGTGCTACTTTGAGAATTGAATATTTCTTTGATGTTCTTTCGGTCACAAATTTATTAACTCCGATAACAGTAATCTCACCCTTCTCTACTGCCTTCTGATAATCATACGCACTCCTGTGAATTTCTTTCTGAAAATATCCGTTTTCAATAGCTGCCAGGGCACCACCCATTGACTCAATCTTATCCAGATAGTCGTTCACCTGCTCCTCTAATCTGTTAGTCAACGATTCAACATAGTAGGACCCAGCCAGGGGATCGATAACTTCCGGGATCTTACTTTCATAAGCAATCATCTGCTGAGTACGTAATGCCAATTTCACTGATTCCTCAGTTGGCAAAGATAATGCTTCATCACGCGAATTGGTATGCAGACTCTGGGTACCGCCCAAGACTGATGCAAGCGCCTGGAATGCAACACGTATTGCATTATTATTTGGTTCCTGTGCGGTAAGTGTTGAACCTGCAGTCTGAGTATGAAACCTCAAAATCCACGATTTAGGATTCTTCGCCTTAAATTTTTTTCTCGTGATCCTCGCCCACACCCTCCGTGCCGCCCTGAATTTTGCAATCTCCTCAAAGAAATTGTTGTGGGCATTAAAGAAAAAAGAAAGGCGCGGTGCGAATGAATCAATATCGAGTTTTCCGGTTTCAGTAGCAGCTCGAACATATGCCATACCATTTGCAAGGGTAAAGGCGAGTTCTTGCGCAGCCGTTGCACCGGCTTCTCTGATATGATACCCGGAAACAGAAATTGTATTCCATTTAGGCAGGTTATCGCTGCAATAGGCTATTACGTCAACCGTGATTTTCATAGAAGCGCCTGGTGGATAAATATAAGTTCCTCGAGCAATGTATTCTTTTAAAATATCATTTTGCACGGTTCCGGTAAGCACTGATTTCAATACCCCCTGCTTTTCAGCAACGGCTATATACATTGCTAAAAGAACTGAAGCTGTTGCATTGATTGTCATCGAGGTACTGATTTTATCCAATGGAATGCCGTTGAAAAGTATTTCCATATCCTCAAGTGTATCAATAGCCACACCGGTCTTACCAACTTCACCCTCGGAGAGAGAACAATCTGAGTCATAGCCCATTTGCGTTGGCAAATCAAATGCTACGGATATGCCGGTTTGCCCATGCTTTAGTAGATATTTATACCGACGATTCGATTCCTCAGCTGTAGCATAGCCGGCATACTGACGCATTGTCCAGAGCCGACCCGTATACATTGTTGAATATACCCCACGCGTAAACGGATACTCACCAGGATCACCAAGGTCTTCCTTGTAATCTAGATCTTTTATGTCATCTGGAGAAAAAAGCATAATTTAACGCAGTATCATTTCATTCGCAGTATCACCCCGCCCTTTTTTCTAAGGGGCGGGGTTCGCAGTATCATTCCTAACGGAACTCGCAGTATCGCCATATTTTTTCTTTAGCGAGTCCTGACAACGTCAGGACGATCCTGCGTCTCCTGCGAATTCGCCATGTCGTGTGGCGGATGATCCTGCAAGTCCGCCAAAGGCGGACGATCCTGCATTTTCATTCTATTATTATCAGTGTATCTCCACTATTAACGATCTGCCCTTTTTGAACAAGGATTTTCTTCACAATTCCATCCCTTGGTGCATTCATTTCATTCTGCATCTTCATTGCTTCCACAATAAGCAATCCCTGTCCTGCCTTCACTGTATCACCTTGCTTAACACTTACCTCAATTATCAATCCAGGCATGGGTACTTTAATCGCCAGTTCTTTTGTAAAAAATTCCTTCGGACTAGTCTTTATCAGTTTTTGAATCTGCTCATCAAGTATTTCAATTGAATATGCTTCGTCATTCACCAGAATTTGATCATCCAATTCTAAAACAATATTAAAAGGCTTATCGTCAACTATTAAGGTCAACTGAGCACCTTGTTCATGGGCTACCTCAACCTTCATCTCTTTACCATCTAAGTAGACCTTAAAATCTTTACCTTCTTGTTTTAGGTCTACCTTGAATTCTTTATCGTCTACTTTAATTATAAAAGCCATTTTTTATAAATATCCAAAAACCTAAATCCCTAAATTCCTAAATACCTAAATACCTAAATACCTAAAATACATCATTATGTTTTTCTCATCATTTTGAGGCGGCTCGATAATTTCCACGGATTAACGCCAGTTTCCTTTTTAACTTCTGAAAGCTTTGCTCTCTTTTCCTTTAAAATTTTCCCAATAGCTGATGAAATTGCAGCAATTTCATAATAGTGCTTTTTATATTCAACTTTTCCAAGAACTTTATCAATAAATGTAGTATTGTAATCACCAGCCACAAATTTTGGATTATCCATGACCAAAAGATGAAAAGGAATTGAGGTCTTAATCCCTCTTATTCTATACTCCTTGAGTGCTCTTTTCATCCGCACAATTGCTTCCTGCCTTGTTGGTGCCCAGACCAAAAGTTTGGCAATCAACGGATCATAAAAAACAGGAACCTCAAACCCTTCATAAACACCGCTTTCAACCCTCACACCTGGTCCGCCAGGTTCTTTGATTTCAATTATCTTACCTGTAGAGGGAACAAAATTATTCTCAGGGTCCTCAGCAGAAATTCGACATTCAATTGCTGAACCATTCATTTTAATATCACTCTGTTTTATAGATAATTTCTCGCCGGAAGCGATCTTCAACTGTTCTTTCACAATATCGATTCCAGTAATCATCTCAGTCACAGGATGTTCAACCTGCAAACGGGTATTCATTTCAAGAAAATAGAAATTTTTCTTCTTATCAACCATAAACTCAACAGTTCCGGCATTCGTATAATTCGATACCTTTACTGCTTTTACTGCAGCTGTACCCATCCTTGTCCGCAACTCAGGTATCATTATAGCAGAAGGCGACTCTTCAATTAATTTCTGATGACGGCGCTGAACCGAACACTCTCTTTCAAACAAATGTACTACATTACCATAATTATCAGCGATAATCTGAAACTCAATATGTCTTGGCGATTCGAGAAATTTCTCGATAAATATTGTAGGATTTCCAAATGCAGATTTAGCTTCATTCATTGCCTGTTTCATAGAACTAGCCAGCTCTTTTTTCTCCCGGACTACACGCATTCCCTTTCCGCCACCGCCTCCTGCTGCTTTTATTAATACTGGAAACCCGATTTGTTCAGCAATTTTCAGAGCCTTTTTTTCCTCTTTAATTTCACCATCACTCCCAGGAATTACAGGTATGCCTGCTGCAATCATTGTCTTTTTTGATGCAATCTTGTCGCCGAGTAGTTTAATTACCTTTGATGTCGGTCCAATAAAGACAATTCCTGATTTTTCACATGCCTTTGCGAATTCTGTATTTTCTGCAAGAAATCCATACCCAGGATGAATCGCTTCAGCTTTTGATCTTTTGGCAATATCAATAATCTTTTCAATTTTTAAATAACTTTCTGTTGCCGGCGCCGGGCCTATATAATAGACCTCATCAGCATATTGGGTGTGCAGGGCATTTCTATCTGCATCAGAATATACCGTCACGCTTGAAACACCCAATTCACGGCATGCCCTGAGCACCCGCACAGCTATCTCACCACGATTAGCTACAAGTATTTTTTTAAACATAGTTTAAAAGCAGTATCATTTCATTCGCAGTATCACCCCGCCACGCAACATGGCGGATTCGCAGTATCGTTCCTAACGGAACTCGCAGTATCGCCTGCGGCTCGCCATATTTTCTCTTTAGCGAGTCCCGACCAATGTCGGGACGATCCTGCGTCTCCTGCGAGTGTAACGATACTGCATTTACTGCGTTCTTTATAGCGGTATATTCCCATGTTTTCTTGGCGGATTTGTATCGCGTTTATTCTCAATCATATCAAGAGCCTCTATAATTCTTGGTCTTGTTTCAGATGGTTTTATTATCGCATCGATATAACCTTTACTTGCGGTCACAAAAGGATTCGCAAACTTTTCTGTATATTCATCAACGAGCTTCTTTTCTAATGCCTTTGGATCTTTTGCTTGTTTAAGCTCCTTTCGATACAGAATCTTAACTGCACCAGCAGGTCCCATAACCGCAATCTCAGCGCTGGGCCAGGCAAAATTCATGTCAGCGCGGGTGTGCTTAGAACTCATAACACAATATGCACCACCATATGCCTTTCGTGTAATTATTGTTACTCTCGGTACAGTCGCCTCACAGAATGCATAAAGAAGTTTAGCTCCGTTCTTAATAACACCTCCCCATTCCTGGGCAGTCCCGGGTAAAAATCCAGGAACATCAACAAAGGTTACAATTGGAATATTAAAACAATCACAAAACCGCACGAATCGTGCGCCCTTCATTGCTGAATTTATATCCAAAACTCCAGCAAGAACTGCTGGTTGATTTGCAACAATACCAACTGACTTGCCATTGAATTTTGCAAAACCAACAATCAAATTTTTCGCATAATGTTTATGAACCTCTAAGAAATTACTATTATCAATTAATTTTGTAATTACCTTATGCATATCATATGGCTTATTGGGGCTGTCTGGAATAATCTTATCAAGTTCCTTATCCATGCGATTTACATCATCAATCGATTCAATAGAAGGAGGGTCTTCAAGATTATTATTAGGTATGAACGACAGTAAATTTTTAATCAACTCAATACACTCAAGTTCTGAATCAGCTGCAAAATGTGCTACACCAGATTTTTCATTATGAACCATTGCGCCGCCGAGTTCCTCAAATGTAACATCCTCATGAGTTGCTGCCTTAACAACGTCTGGCCCGGTCAAAAACATCAAAGAACCCATTACCATTATGACAAAATCAGTCATTGCTGGTGAGTATACTGCACCGCCTGCACACGGACCCATTATCGCTGAAATCTGGGGCACAACACCTGCCGAGAGAACATTCCTCAAAAAAACATCAGTGTAACCGGCAAGACTGTCCACACCTTCCTGAATCCTTGCCCCTCCTGAATCTTTGAGACCGATAATTGGACATCCCATTTTAAGTGCCAGGTCCTGTAATTTACATATCTTCTCGGCATATGTCTTTGACAGGGAACCACCGAATACTGTAAAATCTTCAGAAAATACACATGCAGTACGTCCATTTATTTTGCCATATCCTGTTACTACACCGTCACCTAAAATTTTATTTTTCTCTAATCCAAAATCAGTACATCGATGGGTTACAAATTTATCAGTTTCGCGAAATGTTCCTTTATCAAGTAATAAATCCACCCGCTCCCGAGCAGTTAGTCTACCTTTATCATGCTGTGCTTTTATTCTTTTTTCACCACCGCCAAGCTGTGCTTGTTTGTCCAATTCTTCGAGGTGTTTTAGTTTATCTTCAATATTCATGTAACCTCCTAATTATTAAATCTCAAATCCCAAGCACCAAATCACAATAACTTCGACAGAAGTTAGGAAGTTGAGATGTTAGGAAGCTATGAAATCTTAACTTCTTATCTTCATAACTTCCTATCTTCATATTTTTAGTGAATTGGGTTTTGAAGTTTGGGATTTGTGCTGTGGAGTGGCTGCAACACTGCTTTTCCACTTTCTTCGATTACATACGCAAACACCACATCAGGATCATGTTCAAAGATAAGTAACCACTTTTCTTTTATTGCCTGTTCTAATATCTCCTTCTTCTTTTCCACCACAGCAAGGGGAAACAGATCATACGCCGCAATATAAGGTATTTTTATATGGGATGCTGTAGGTATCAAATCGCCAAGATATATTGCTTTTTCACCCTTTGATTCGATTAAAACAGATTGGTGACCTTTGGTATGTCCATTTGTCATAATCATCTTTATTCCCGGTAGAACTTCATAATTACCATCAACCAACATGAGTTGTCCCGATTCTTTAACCGGCATAAAATTTTCTTTCAAGTAACTTGCCTTTGTTCTTTCATTGGAATCTGTTGCGTCAGACCATTCCTGTTTTTGAACTATATATTTTGCGTTTGGAAAAGTAGGAATAAGTTTACCATCTTTTTTAATTGTATTCCCTCCGCAATGGTCAAAGTGGAGATGTGTATTGATCACAAAATCAATATTCTCAGGTTTAAAGCCCATTCTATTCAAGGATTCAACAAAGGTAATGTCCCGGTCCATCTTGTAGATTTCCTTAAATCTATCCTTCAGTTTATCGCCGATACCTGTATCTATCAATACGTTTCCTTCTGGAGTTTCAATTAATAAACAGTTAAGACTGAGTTCAACGCGGTTCAGCTCATCAACTGGTATCAGTTTATTCCACATCACCTTGGGCACAACCCCAAACATTGTACCACCATCAAGCCAGAATCTGCCGTCAGATATGATCGACAGTTCAAATTGTCCCAGTTTCACTGATTCAGAACTCATAGACAATACTGCTTAACGACCCTTCCTTATTCTCCTTATCTTCATAACTTCGTAACTTCATAACTTCCTAACTTCTAAACTTCCTAACTTCTATCTTTTCTCGTTTTTCTATCATCCAATCTTCATAACTTCTGTTTTTTCTTATCCTCATAACTTCTCATCTTCCTAACTTCTATTTTTTCTTATCTTCATAACTTCATAACTTCCTAACTTCTATTTTTCCCAGTCTTCTTTTTTATCTTTTTTGTTTTCGTCTTTTTCGACTTAGCCCTGACATTCTCATTTATCCAGTCAACTATCTCAGTTGTCGGTGTACCTGGCCCAAACATTTTCTTTACACCCTTCTTTTCGAGTTTTTTCATATCCTCTTCTGGGATTATACCACCACCCGTAAGAATTATATCCTCTGCCCTTTTTTTCTTTAATAGATTGAGAACCTTTGGGAATATTGTCATATGAGCACCAGACAAGATTGAAAGACCAATAATATCAACATCTTCTTGAATTGCAGCCTCAACAATACTCTCGCAAGTCTGGTGCAGACCTGTATAAATAACTTCCATTCCAGCATCCCGCAGTGCAGCAGCAACAACCTTTGCTCCGCGATCATGTCCATCCAGTCCAGGTTTACCAATTATGACACGAATTTTCCTATCCATAAAACCCCCTTGATAAAAAAACGCAGTATCATTACATTCGCAGTATCATCCGCCACGCAACATGGCGGATTCGCAGTATCGTTCCTAGCGGAACTCGCAGTATCACCTGCGGCTCGCCCTGTTCTTTCTTTGGCGAGTCCGACCAATGTCGGGACGATCCTGCGTCTCCTGCAAGTCCTGCCATTATCAATGGCGGGACGATCCTGCAAGCGTGTTTCGAGATTTTTCGAGAAACGAAGCGATACTGCATTGTTTAAAATATTATCGGTTCGTGATATTCACCAAATTCTTCTTTTAAAGTATTACACATTTCTCCAAGTGTAGCATATGCTTTCACACAATCAAGAATTTTTGGCATTAAATTTTCATCATTTGCTGCAGCCATACGAAGCCTTTTTAAGGTCTCCTTTACCTTCGCATTATTACGTTCCTTCTTCACTTTTTTGAGTAATTTGACCTGATCTCTTTCAACCTCCTTAGATATCTTCAGAATTTCAATATTCACTTTTTCATCTTCTTTAAATATATTTACACCAACATGAAACCTTTCTTTTCGTTCTAATTTCTTTTGATACTCATAGGCACTTCGAGATATCTCTCTTTGGAAAAACCCTTTGTCAATAGCTGCAACAACTCCGCCTAATTTATCAATTTTCTCAAAATATTCATACGCTCCCTTTTCCATCTCATCGGTCAAGGTCTCTATATAGTATGAACCACCTAATGGGTCTATTGTATTTGCTACACCTGTTTCGCAAGCAATCAATTGTTGTGTCCGCAGAGCAATCTTTACTGCCTTCTCTGTAGGTAGTGCAAACGTTTCATCCATTGAATTAGTATGAAGTGATTGCGTTCCGCCAAGAACTGCGGCAAATGCCTGGAACGCTGTGCGTATAATATTATTTTCAGGTTGCTGTGCAGTTAAAGTACAGCCCGCAGTTTGTGTATGAAATCTCATTAAATAAGACCGTGGGTTCTGAGCATTGTATTTGTTTTGCATCATACGTGCCCAAATCCTCCGTGCTGCACGGTATTTTGCAATCTCCTCAAAGAAATCCAAATGAGAATTAAAAAAGTGGGAGAGCCGTGGTGCAAATTTGTCGACTGACAACCCTGCCTTAATACCATATTCAACATAGGTAAACCCATTCTTCAAAGTAAAAGCAAGTTCCTGCAATGCTGTAGAACCAGCCTCCCTTATATGATAACCAGAAATAGAAATCGTATTCCATTTAGGGACATTATCAGAACAATACCCCATGATATCAGTAATGATACGCATAGACGGCTCTGGTGGATAAATCCATGTTTTTTGAGCCTGGTACTCTTTGAGCATATCATTTTGAATTGTACCGGTTAATACATTTGTCGGCACTCCCTGCTTTTCTCCCACAGCAATATACATTGCCAGCAGTATTGCTGCCGGTGGGTTTATTGTCATCGAGGTTGATATTTTATCGAGCGGGATGCCATTAAATAGTATTTCCATATCTCGCAGTGTATCAATTGCAACACCACATTTACCAACTTCGCCACAGGCGAACGCATCATCAGAATCACGACCATAGAGTGTAGGAAAGTCAAAAGCAACTGAAAGACCGGTCTGCCCATGTTTTAAAAGATACTTATACCGTTTGTTAGTATCTTTCGGCGTCCCAAACCCTGAGAATTGCCGCATTGTCCAGAGCCGACCACGATACATATTTGTATATACACCGCGGACATATGGAAATTCACCAGGATAACCCAGATCTCTATCATAATCAAAATCTTTAAGATCTTCATGTGTATACAGAGTTTTTATTGGTAGACCAGAAACCGTGGTAAACTCCTGGTCCCTCTCTTTACAGGTTTTGCTTTTTTTCTCCCAATCATCTTTTTTCATAAATACCCCCACTTAATAAATTCCAAATCCCAAGCACCAAGAACCAAACAATAGCGGTTTGTTCGTTGTACGTTATTCGGCATCTTTCTCAATGTCTCTCTCGATATCGCAGTCTCGAGACAAGATGGAATTTCGAAATGAGACAGCCGCCCGTTCTGAAACATAAAAAAACTGTTGTTCATTTCCGTCTTGTCTGTGATTTAATAATCCCCTTGGCGATATTGCTAGCAATACGGTATGGATTTAGTTTACGTTTGTAAACCTTATCAATCATTATTTTCAGCTCATCTTCTTTTATAATTTTTTCCTTGAGATGTGCTCTTATTTTTTCTTCAATCAATTCGTGTATTCGCAGCATCAATTTGCCCTTTCTTTCATCCTCAAGTTTACCACTCTTGTGTAAGTATGCTCTATGTGAATCTATTGCCGAAACGAGTTCTTCAATACCTTTATTTTCAGTCGCTATAGTCTTCAATATTGGAAAATGCCAACCCGCTTGCTTATCCCTTAGCTCAAAGGCAAATTTCAATTCCATAATTAACCTATCACACCCCTCTCTGTCGCCTTTGTTCACGACGATGATATCTGCAATTTCCAAAAGTCCTGCCTTCATTGCCTGGATACTGTCTCCTGATTCCGGCACTAATATTACTACCGTAGTATCGCATACCTGGGCAATGTCCAGTTCAACCTGGCCTACTCCAATCGTCTCGATTAAAACATAATCCATGCCAGATGCATCAAGCACTAAGGCAGCATCCTTTGTCTTGCTCGCCAATCCCCCAAGGCTACCCCGTGATGCCATGCTTCTTATAAAAACATTTTTTTGTAGTGCCAAATCAGTCATTCTAACACGGTCGCCAAGTAATGCACCGCCGGAAAACGGTGATGTAGGATCTACCGCAATAATACCAATCTTATTATTTTTCTCAAGCAGTTTTTTAGCAATTACATTTACAAGTGTAGACTTGCCCGCACCAGGTGGACCAGTAATTCCAATGTGATACGCCTTACCAGTATACGGAAAAATTGTCTCTAATATCTTTGTGTTGGTATCATTTTCTACTGCGCTAATTGTCTGCGCAATAATTCTTTTGTCACCCTTTAATAATTTTTTTAAGGAATTCATTTTTATGCTTATATCTTCATTCTTCATTTATATTATCTGCTAATTCGCTAATGTTTGATTCCTTTATTCGTGAATAGTCATTTTTAATCTTCATTATTCTTTTCATGAGAAACCTGGTAAAAAAATTCAAATTTTCAAGAATTAATTCGCCGCCAAATAATTGTTTTGAGACTACATGGTTCAACAATTCTGCTGGAAAGGCTTTAGGTATATATTCGGGATTATCTTCACCAGAGCAAATAAATACAGCAACTTTTTTCTTTAAAAGTTTGCCGAGATTATCCTCTGCAAATTTTGATAACTTTTTTTGAATTTTCCCTATATAAATAGACCCGCCAAGTATTACAGTATCAAAATTATCCAAATCCGGAAATTCTTCATTAACATTTGCCAATACTGTTTCGCCATTAAGTTTTTCCTTTAACATCTCAACGCATTTTTTTACAGTTCCGTGTTTTGTCGCATAAACAATCAGGTTCTTCATTTTTTCCTCCCGGTTATGGGGTCAAATCTCGACAATTGACAAACCAAAACATTATGATATAGACTTTGAGGCTTTGTTTAATTTGTCAAATGTCGAGATTTGACCCCACTAGCCTTTATCATCAGAAAAACCAATCCTTCTATAAAATGAAATTGCGGATTTGTTTGATGCTTGTATTTGTAGGTTTATTTTTTCACAACCAAGTTCTCTTAATTCCTCTTCTGCTTTTTCCATCATAATACTGCCGATAGCTTTAAACCGACATTCAGGTAATACAGCTAAATAGTTAATCCAACCACGATGCCCATCATATCCTACCATAACAGTTGAAACAATGTGATCATGTGTAATTCCTACAAAAAAAAGTGCGGGTTGGAATTTTATTTTCATTACAATATCTTTTTTAGGATCATTTTGAGGAACAACAAGATTTCAACTTTTCCACAGTTTAATAACCTCTAATTCATCACAGTTCTCATAAGGTCTAATGTAAAGTTGCAGATTTCCTTTTGGTCAATTCAGACACCCTTCATTTACTTATCTTGCTCTCTATTTTTTGCTTTCCATAATCCTTATGGATTTTTTAATAATTCTTCGGTCGTGACTACTTTTGCGCCAATTTTCTCAAATTCCCATAATTTAACATTTCTTTTTTCCTCAGATTTTGCTGCGATTGCGTTGCTTATAACTGTCACTTCATAATTCCTATTAAGAGCAGCCTTGACTGTCCTATCAACGCACGCCTCAGCATCCAATCCTGTTATGTAAACATGGTTGACCTTATTTGCTTTAAGAAAATTTTCAAATTCAGGATTCGAAAAAGAATCCATCATATGTTTAATAAAATGATTCTTATTTATTATCTTGATGCGTGGATCTATCTGTGCACCTGGTGTGTCTTGTTCTAATGCTCCTTTAGTAAAGATTTTTATTAAAAAACTCTTTTTATATTCGTGTGTTATGTAAATTACCAACAAACCAAGTTTTTCAGAATTTTCAATTATCAAATTAGTGTTTTCTATTATCTGATCTGTCTGTTCTATATTATACACAGCTTTTCCATTCTTCTCAGTAAGATCTCTTTGAATATCAATTACTAACAGCGCGCTTTTTAGATTTTCATAGGACGGAATTTTTTCTCCTTTTGAAGCGGATGAAAATTTCATGTAAATGATTAACAGAATTATCATAACTATTACGATAATAATTAAGACGCTGATAATTATTTTCCACATAAAAACCTCCACATATAAATAAATACCTAAATGCCTAAAATACCTAAATACCTAAAAATAAATAAATGCCAATTTCTGGGGTCAAATCTCGACATTTGACAAGTTAAACAAAGCCTCAAATCCTATATCATAATGTCCTGGTTTGTCAATTGTCGAGATTTGACCCACTACAGCCAACTTCTCACACGATTTTTATAATCCAGATACTTTTGACCAAAGATTTGTTCTAATGCCCTTTCTTCATGGCGGATAAAAACTATCTGCATACTTATGAAAAAAGCAATTGGCATAAGAAATGTAATTAATGACCCGAGAATAATTGCCACGCCCAAAAGAACAATTACCATGCCTAAATACATTGGATGACGGCTAAAACGAAACGGTCCTTCTAAAATCAATGCAGATGATTTTTCAAATGGTTTAACTGTTGTATTTTCCTTTTTGAATAAACCATCTGCCCACAGATTCAACCAGATTCCAATTCCTAATAATAAAATTCCAATATATTTATATGGAGAACTAATTATCTGAATAACAGGCAATACAAAATGTAATAATATTACCAGTAGCAAAAATATCAGAAAATATGTCGGAGGTTCGAGTCTTCTTTTATTCACTGATTTATCTAACCATTAATAATTTTCTCATTTGTTTATTCTGTGTTGTAGTCAATTCCACGAAATATACGCCAGTCGAGACTTTTTTACCAGAATTATCTGTGCCGTCCCAAGAGACAATAGTAGGCACTGAAGAGTAGGCAGTAGGCAGTGCGAAATTTTTAATCACACGACCTGGAGCATCATAAATTTTTAACTCTACGCCCTTTGCACTACCTGTCCCGTAGGATGAATGTGTTATCCTATCGGGATACCCTATGCTAAATTTGATTTCGGTTTTATCGCTGAATGGATTTGGAAAAGGGTGTGCGAGGTTGATAACAGAAGGTTGATTCGATCCCCGCTCTTCTTCCACTGCCACGATATTCTCATACCAGACAACATCATTTGCAAACCATCCTGTGGCTATCACATCGAGGTCATTATCATCATCCATATCAGCAACATCTACATTTCGGGCACCAGGTTGGGTTTGATCAATGAAATGTTTGGTCCAAGAGGGTGCTTCATACCAGACAACATCATTTGCTTCCCATCCTGTGGCTATCACATCGAGGTCATTATCATCATCTATATCAATTACAAATATATCCCATGCTCCGTCGAGATTTCCATCTATTGTATGCATGGTCCATGAAGGTGCTTCATACCAGACAACATCATCTGCTACCCGTCCTGCGGCAACCACATCGAGGGTATCATCATCGTCCATATCAGCAACATATACGCCTCGGGCACCATCCAGGTTATTGTCTATTGTATGTTTGGTCCATGAGGGTGCTTCATACCAGACAACATCATCTGCAGAGAATCCTGTGGCAACTACATCGAGATCATTATCATCATCCATATCAGCAACACATACACCATGGGCACCATCCAGGTTATTGTCTATTGTATGTTTGGTCCATGAGGGTGCTTCATACCAGATAACATCATCTGCATACCATCCTGCGACTATTACATCAAGGGTATCATCATCGTCCATATCAACAATATATACATCACCGGCACCGCTCAGACTTCCATCTATGGTATGTTTGGTCCAAGAGGGTGCTTCATACCAGACAACAGCATTTCCATCCATTGCTGTGGCAACTACATCAAGGTCATTGTCATTATCCATATCAGCAACATCTAAACCAAAGGCGCCATCCAAATCTTGATCAATGAAATGTTTGGTCCAAGAGGGTGCTTCATACCAGACAACATCATTTGCTCCCCATCCTGTGGCAACCACATCAAGAGTATCATCATTATCCATATCAGCAACACATACACCATGGGCATAGGTCAGGTCTTGATCTATGAAATGCTTAATCCACTGCCCATATGCTGGCACTGTAAAACATGACAGTGCTATGACTGATATTAAAAAGCATATTGACAACATATTGTTACTTTTCATCTTATCTCCTTATTTAATTAATATATTTTTTGCTCATGAAATTACGTATTTTAGCTAAGGCCCATGGCTTGGGCATTCGGGAACTTCTGCTTTGCAGCGCAGTGAAAAATTGTAGCCAAGCATTATTCCGAATCCTCCAAGCAGATAATGAAGAATCGTAGTGCCGTTGTAAATCAGCACACTCGATATTGGATATCGCGTGTAGACTTCAGTTCTCTTCAGAGTATTTTCGTTTTTCATTATCTTTCTCTTTTAAATTTCTCTCAATTTTACCCAACAATGTAGTATAAAGGGGTTCCATTCCTTTTCTTTTATAGAATTCAATTGCTCCAATATTATTGACTGATGTATAAACTGTATAGTTTCTTACTGATTTTTCACTAAAATAGTCTATAGCATTATCAAGAAGTTTAATACCAATATCTCTTCTTCTATAATTTTTATTAACCATAAATCCTGAAATATGCCCAATTTTTTTAATTACCCAATAGTCAGGTTGGTTTTGAATAAGAACTGAAATATAACCGATAATCATATTATTATCTATAGCTATAAATGCTTTGCGATTCTCATTGTCAATAAAATTTTTAAAGTAACTAATTATATCTGTTTCATTTATCCGGTCAGTCTTAAAAAAATAACTATGATTCGCTTCATATTCTAAAAAAAACTCTCTAGATAAAGGAATCAAATCATTTAAGTTATCATCATTTTTTAATACACGTATTTCTATCATATTTGTACCTATTTATAATTTTTAAGAAAATCCAACACGAAATATCGTCTAACTCGGTTACATCCGTTGAGTCCCTGGGAGTCTCTGGGGTCAAATCATCTTATCTTTTATTTAATCCTCAAGTATCTTTTGAAGCGGTTTAATCATTCCCTCTTTCAGTTTCTTAGTATAGATTTCTTTTCTGATCTTAGGTATTTTGGTTAAAAACATCATTATCCAATTTCTAATTCTTGTTCTAAAATCTTTCTGTGGGAAATCATATATCCCATGTTTTTTGTAGAATCTATGATCAGCCTGAAAAGGAAAGCGAAGTCTTCCCCAAATATCATCTCTAAAAACCTTCATCCCACCTACACCAAGAAACGTAGCTGGCTTAATATAATTTTTATCGGCAAAGCGGATAAGACGCTGTGCAAAACTTTGCAACAATGCATCTATTTCAGCCGAATCTTCATATTCATCTGTTATAAAATCAACAAGATTAGCATGCTGCCAATCAGTCCATGCTTCAAAGATTTGTCTGAGGTTAGGTATCTGACGTAAAGAACCGGAAATAATAAATCCTATCTGCTTTCCAATAAGTGACGGAGAATGGGTATAAAAGAAACCCCTATCAAAAAATAATTTCCATCTCGAAGATAAATACCTGTCTTTGATTGCACCTGCGAAAACAAGTACATCAGCAGGCTTTAACCTTGTATTGTAAAATTCCATAAATCCATCTTTATCTCCGTATGCACAAATATTTTCATAACTGCATTGAACACAGCCCAGGCATCCTCCTTTAATATTTATGTTATGTAGATTAATCACTTCAATCTCATTGGCAAAAGAATTTTTAAATCTTTCAATCATCCTGCCTAAATTTGTCTGATTATCCTCAGAATCGGTTAGAATAACGATCTTTTTATCACCTGCATCTATTTTGTTTTCTACATTACCTGGTATATAATCAAACTTTCTATAAGTTACCGGCTGGTAACTCTTTGAGAAGGGAGTTTTATTTTCAATAGCTTCAAACAAGGTCTCAGCAAACAGAATCAATCTTTCCCTTTCTTTTTCTTTTAATAGATCATCCATATAAGCAGAAAATCCCCCCACATACTTCATATCCAGATCATCGCAAATGGCATTCATATAATTATGAGCAGTATGGTCAAAGAAATGAATTGATGTAGTTAAAACTGCTGTGTATTTATTTGTAAAAACATCTTCTGCTCCCTTTTCTGAAATAAGCTCAATGAATCTCTTGTACCCAGAATGCACGTGTAGGACATAAAGAGGGAAAGCCCACAAAACACCGTCCGATGACTTGACCAAATCTATAATTTTTTGAAAAGCCTTATCATTCCCCCTGATTGTTTTAATTCTCTGAGCAACATTGAAGATATCAAGTTCATGCTGGGGAAACTTCTTCTGAATAAAATGAACATACTGCATTGTAATACTCATCTCCCCCTTAGGACTTCCGTTTAAAACTGCAATCTTCATTGTAATATTCTCCTTATAAGATGGTTAAATAGTAACTAGTTAAATGGTTAAATAAAGACCCCTGCCATAGATAAATATCTAAAAATCCAAAATACCTAAATACCTAAAAACAAATAAATACCTAAATACCTAAATGCAATCTCTGGGGTTATAAGTCTTCTGGCAGATGTACAGCAAATTGGCAAACATCATCCCCTTTAAGAACCGATTTCACGACTTCAATCCTTACAGGTTTTCCAATTGCACCTTCCCATTGTTGCCGAAACCAGCCTGTTCCGCAAAAACAGAATGTAATAGATACACCCTTATCCAAATGGTTCCGCACCAGCGGACAAAAACAATAGGATTTTCTTTTTTCGGCTTCGCTCTTTGCGTTCTTATATGTTTTAGGATCCCGCGGCTGTTTGGTTGAATAGATGATATTTCCCTCTCGCAAAGGCGGCTCACCCCAACCTGGGTCCTCATTCATGAACTCTATAACCGCATCCACAGCCTTTAGACAATCATTTGTTTTGGTTCTTGCCTCCTCATACACAACTTTAAGTTTTTCAATTTGACCTACTGGAAAAACATGGGCACAACTTGAAATAATATCATACTTCTTATCTTGATCTGCCAGATTATCGAGTCTCTCCATTGCCCCTTTGACCCAATGAAACCGTTCATTGACTGTCGATGTTAGGGTAAGTTCATCACTGCCCTGCATGATTTTTTGTCTGGCTTCCTTACCCAGAACACGCTCCAGGTTTTTGCCAAGCAGCTCATTCCAATTGTGCAAGACGAATTGCAGTTCAATCTCGCCTCCAGCCGGATCATCTAAGTCCAGAAAGATTTCCCGGCAGAATTCATCAGAGATTAGCCCATATTCTGAGGCGCTGGTATAGAGCTTTCCATAGGTCTCCTTCAATTTTTCTACAGGACCTGTATGAACAAAAGATAAAACTTCCATCTTCGGAATAATCCGGGTTTTGATCCTGTCCGTTTCAATTGCCTGAACTACTGGCAAACCCACTTCGACATCAAACCCCTGTTTGACACTCGTGACGAAATGAAAGATGCAAAACCCAGGTCCCATGATGTGCTCTTTAGGAATGCGCCGGGTCAATTCATCCAGAACCGTGTATAGTTCCTTTCGTTCCTTTATATTTAAACGAATAGAAGCAACAAGCATTTCCTTGATTGTTTTATGTTCAATTCCTAATTGTTTCAGCGATATCATATCTCCTCAAATATCATCTAACCTCTCTATTATTTCCTTAGATTATATTTAATTTTTTTCTATTTTCTTCTGTATCTTCATAAATTTTCCATTCAGCAACAAGATCGTTTTTAATCGTTGCAGTCCAAATTGCAGGATCATATTTATTTTTCTCAGACCAATATGCATAACCAATTAGAATTACTAAATTATCCTGCGATTCGACTCTTGTAAAAGTATTTTTATAATCAGGGAATTCTTTGAAAAAACTTATCCAACATTCAATCATATGCACTTTTGGCTTATCAATTTTCCCTTCACGATCGATAAAAGTGTGGTCTTCTGTCATTAGATCAGAAAGACCTTTTATATCTTGATTATTAATGCATTCATTAAATTGAAGTGCAGTTAGTTTAGGATCTTTTGAATTCATATAGGTATCCCTGGGGTTAAATCTTTACACTTGACTTTTAGTGCATCTTTCTCGGCCCCTTTATTTATAAATTTATTGCCTAGCTCTTTAATTTGTCTCAAGCGAAACATGGATGTTGAGCTTGATATTTTCTTTAATCAAAGGTGTTTTTTAAAAAATTCAATTTGATCACTGACACTTTTTTCGAAATTTTCTCCAGTATATATATCAAAGTGGCCTATTGGATAGTGTTTGATCTCTGCATATTTTCTCAATTCTTTTTCGGTCTCGGCTCTTATTGGAGCTAAGCTGTCATAATCACATATCTGAATCAAAACTGGACAGCGTACGTTCCGGATGTGTTTGTCCGGTCTGAATCCGTGTGACCGCAGAATGCCACGAGCACAGACTTCATTAATAAAATTCTTTGATACAACTTTTCGGTAACCGTCATAAGCATCGGAAATAGGGAAAAAAGCCATAGTTCCAGGTTTACCTACGATGGGTATTTTATGGGGCGAAAGACCCAGGCGAGATCTCATCATATCACGTTGTCCGTGAACAAACAACCGGAAAATGTGTCCGATGCCCAATTTTTTCCTAAACATCTGGATTGAGGCACGTTGATCCAATCCTGGACATTGTGCGACTACACAGGCAATATTTTTATCTTTTGCAGCGATTACAATACCATATCCCCCGCTTGCTGAAGTTCCCCACAGAGCAATTCTTGCCGGATCAATCTCATCAAGACCTCGAGCATATGCAATCGCAGCGGTATAATCTTCCAGTTGATACGAAATCAATACGAGTTGCCTGGGTTCACCTTCGCTTTCACCAAAATGCCGGTAATCGAATGCCAGCACAGCAAACCCGGCTTCCTGATATCGAAGAGCATAAGATTCCATGATCATATCCTTAGTTCCGCCAAAACCATGTCCCATAATTATACATGGAACCGGTCTAGACAAATCCTCAGGCACATACAACCATGCGCTTATTGACGTTCCTTTGACTTTAAAACTCACGTCTTTTCTTGATTGAGAAGGTTTTGCGTGTACCTCATTGGTCATTTGTTTCGCTTTTCCCAGGCGTTGCTCTGGCACTGAAAAAGCAGGGGAAAAAGTCACAATTAAAAGATAAAGGACAATTATCCCGATAATAATGCCGATGATTTGAAGAATTATCATTTCTTTTTATCCTAAGCTTTATTTGGCTATATTTGTTAAAAGAAATAAATACCTAAAGATAAACAAATGCCAAAAGTCTTAAAAAGAATCATTCTATTTTATCCTGTATTTTTTCAAAAATAATCTTTGGGGCGATTGCTTTTTTTCCCAAATAGATAAAAATATAATTCATGTAAGGTTTAATATAAATATATTCTCCGTTTCTATCAATCATTGAAAAGTCATTTTCATAATTAGTAAAATCATCGAATCTGGAATTATCCTCCATATGCTTCATGGCGTTTTCAAACCATTTCAGGCATTTATTCTTATCATCATATTTAAAAATAAAAATGTTATAATTTCCGTAATCTCCGATTACACCTTGTTTTATTCCGAAAATATTATCCGAGTCAAAATCATAATTATTAGATAAAGCTAAATACCCTTTTAAATATTTAATACTGAAGGGTTTTAAATTATCTTTTAAAAGTAAATCAATCAAAAGCGGTCTCTGTCCTTCATCTTCAATTTTTGTATCTACGGCTTTGGCAACAGTGAGTAAACCATTTAAAACATCTTTTTCTGAATCAAATGCAGTTAATGTAATAAGAAAATTTCCCTTCCAGAAATTTAAATAATAATCTTCAAACAATGCTTCAGTACCAACAGGAACTTGTTTGCCGTGATCACTGGTTTTAAACGTATAAATTCCATAGGCACTGGCTGGACTCGTCATCTCGAATATTTCAACATTTATAAATTTCTCATTCTTATTTACATATTCCTGTGTAATTATTTGTTTAAACCCGTATTCATAGTATATTACAGCGCCTCCATTTATTAAGGAATACAAATTTTCACCGACAAACCTTTGCGGCAAGCCAACAGGTTCCCATTCTTCCAGTTCACCAGATTGAGGCAAATAATTTGAAATCTTTTGTTTGGTTTTAGGTTCTTCTGAACCTGGTGTAATAACCAGTCCCATCACTAAGAATGGAACTATTGTGAACATTAAAATTCCTTTCATTAAAAACCTCATCATAACTTTTCAGTAGGTTCAGTGGGGTCAAATCTCGAAACTTGACAATTTAAAAAATAAGCGGAACCAAACATCAAAATATGAATCATAACATCTTAATTTATCAAGTTTCGAGAGTTGACCCCGATTTTTTCTCTATCTTTGCCCATGTATCGCGCAATGAAACTGTCCGGTTAAATACGAGTGATTTATCAGAAGAGTCCGGGTCAACGCAAAAATAGCCGAGTCGTTCAAACTGGTATCTATTTCCTGGTGCGGCGTCTTTTAGACTCGGCTCAACCCGGCAAGAACTCAATACTTCTAAAGACTTTGGATTTACATTAGATGTAAAATCTTTTCCTTCTTCTACTTCATCAGGATTTACTTTAGTGAAAAGACGATCATACAACCGCACTTCGGATTTAAGCGCATGATTAGCTGAAACCCAGTGGAGTGTTGCCTTGACTTTGCGGCCATCAGGTGCATCACCGCCCCGTGTTTCTGGATCATAAGTGCAGCGTAGCTCGACCACTTTTCCTTTTTCGTCTTTAATCACATTGACACACTTAATAAAGTACGCATAACGCAACCGTACTTCACGACCTGGTGCCAGACGAAAATATTTTTTCGACGGCTCTTCTCGAAAATCATCCTGTTCAATATACAATATACGTGAAAAAGGAACCTTTCGAGTACCCATACTCGGGTCTTCTGGATTGTTTACGCAATCCAATTCCTCTACTTTATCTTCTGGATAATTATCAATGATTACCTTAAGTGGATGTAATACTGCCATTACACGCTGGGCACGTTTATTCAAATCCTCACGCAGACAATGTTCGAGCAATGCTATGTCAATAATACTATCAGTCTTTGCTACACCGATGCGTTCCACAAAATTTCTTATTGATTCAGGTGTATATCCTCTCTTGCGTAAACCAGACAATGTGGGCATACGAAGGTCTTCCCAGCCATCTACATAATTCTCATGCACAAGTTTTCCAAGCCTGCGGGTGCTTGTTATCATGTAGCTCAAATTGAGGCGGGAAAA
>JAGMEL010000261.1 GCA_023128195.1 Caldifarciminota bacterium
ACAAAATAAACACCCGCAGGAACACGACGACCTAAATCATCTGTGGCATCCCAGACAACAGATGATTGCATATTGCATATTTCAGATTGCAAATTGAAATCCTTAACTAATCTGCCACATGCATCGTATATTTTCAACTCTATGCTCTCTGCACCTTGCCCTATGCTGAATCTGATTGCTGTCACCCGTCTAAACGGATTAGGATACATGACCCCTAATAGCGTCTTTAATGGTAAGTTAGCAAACCCACCTTCCTCTTCAATACCAACCCAATCAGGTGGATAGGTCGTATACTTGATCGCAAATGAATCAGTTACCACCGCAGCAAGCGGATCATACGTACCATCAAGATAATACTGAATGCCAACCGTCTCTGAAAAGTTCTCAATGCCTAATGTATTGTCAGCCTGCTGTATCTCGATTAAATACTGCACAATGATTTCACCATCACCGGTCGGCGTCGGATAAACCACTGGATCATACAGGATAATCTCAAAATCCTCATGATAACCACTCGAATAATGCTCACACCGGAACCATTGTACAATAAAACGATTGTTCGACGCATCATAGTAATAATAAACATCACTCGGCTCACCACTATTGCCCGGATCTAAATCATCCCATAACCCAGCAATCATCGCCTCTGGACCATCACTATTCGGTATACCAGTATTCGTAAGATCCGTCGACGTCTCAACACCCATCGCAATCCAACCATTCGAACAAATCGATATCTGAGTATAGTTAACCCCATAATACACAAACGTAAAAGGTAAACTAACCTGAACCGTCTCATCATCACTCAAATCCAGTGAAGTACCAGGATTCTGGGTCTGCGTACTGTCAATCGCAATCCACTCAAAGACCGGTGACTGCAAATGTGGACCACCTGAATAATATGCATAATAAAGACCCGTGTCTGACGGCACTAATTGACCAACCATCAAAACAAAGTCTAAGGTATCAATATATATCCCGGAAACAACCTCAATCTCGAAATCTATTTCTGTACCATAAGGCGTTGACGGACTCGCGGTCACCGTATACGGATCTGCCGCATTATTAGCCGTATTACCCGGGTCAATCGTACCGAAATTACCTAAGCTATCATTGATTGTAATGTAAGAGGATGATGTTATTAATGTCGACGTAATATTCTCAGCAACTGCACCACCTTCATTCTCAATCGTTACAACTAAATCTGCAGTTTCACCAGGATCCAATATGCCATTTGCATTAGGGTCATTCACCACACTCACCTGCTCAAAGGTCAAGACCGGAGCATAAACCGTAACTGTAGGATAAGAGGTAAAGATGCTATCATTAATATCATGGAAATCTAAGGCGAAGTTGATCACATGAGCGTTTGGACAGTTACTCGCGACACTGAACGTATAATACGGATTCGATAATGACGAATCATCTTCAGGAATATCACCATACCAGCTCGAATCAGTTGTCAGTGTCACATAAGAACCAGACTCAGAAAGTATGCCATATACATCCTGAGCTATTCCAGTTCCAACATTCTTTCCATAAACACCATAATCAATTGTTTCTCCCGGATTAACCACACCATCATTATTACCACCAGAAGCATCGTCAATGATTTGAGTACCGAGTACGACATAAGGACCTGAAGATGAAGTTATCGGAACTGAGCCGAGATACGGTATTCGGTTATAACCAGTTACTGTAATATACATTGTTCCAGGTTCGCTTGGTGCAGGATTAAGGTTAACTGTGACGTTTCCCGCGGCATTTGTATAACCATGGCCTACAAGTAATGTATCAATATAGAGCCCAACAAGAGCACTCTGCACACCAGGGACATTGACATCGAATGTTACCTGACCAATATTGATTAAAGAGGCATGATTTACAGTCATTGACTGTGGAGTATCGGTTCTTAATTGTAATGATGCATCACCAAAAATGGTCCAGGTCTGAGCCACTGCTACACCCTCGGCTCCACCTCCATAATGTTCAATCATATAACAGGCACCATTAAAAAAGATTCCTCCAGCAGTATTCTTTTTATCATGGGCTAATAGGTTGACCGCACCTTCCTGTCCATAACAGGGCGGTATCCAGGGTTGTCCTATTGATGATCCCCAGTGCACTAAAAAACCATCTGGCTGACCAACTTCTCCAGCTGTGACTGAAACCTCACAATAGCAATCAGGACCATTAAACTGACCAACATCACAGGCAACTGAAATGACAAATGGTAACAGCCCGGGATTATCTAAATTATTAATATCGCTAACTGAGAAACCACCACCATTTGACCAACCATTTACACTACCATGACCAAGATAATTGATAATGCTTGTTCCGTCTTCAATAAAACCCTTAATTAGTGCGCTTGATCCCCAGGGACTGTAACTTTTGTTTACTTCTGTGTAGGTAGAGGCAAGCAGTGAATCCCTGAGCCAATTACAGCGTGTTGAATCCGTAGGACTGCCAAGTGAACTTGCAACACCAAGACCAATATGATACCAATCAGCACCCGCCATTGGTGTCTTTTCATAATCAATTGAACGGCTCACCTGTTTATCAATATTTATAGAGTTACCACTGCGTGAGCTGAACCTCGAGATAAAAATATCAGGATAATAATCACCACCTGCAGTATATGCATAAACCGGATCAGCGTCCGCCCCACTTGCACTGCCTGACGTGCCAGTTGCCGGCACTACCTCATTACCATCACCTACTAAGAGCACCCAGACCAGATCACCTGCATTATATTCATCCTGAATAAAAGCTTTAATATTCGGCTCGGTATTGCCAATCGCAGAGATTGGAACCATTTTAGTCTCAATACCTTTCATCCTCTTCCATTCTTTGAAGTCTTGCATATTACTCATATAAGCATCAGCACATATGATTACCATTCTGCCTGCTTGCTCAGAAATCGAGTCATAGCGGGCTTGATTAAAATTCAAAAAGATACTTTCGTAAATATTGGCAAATTCACGCGTTATTGAACTCTTTTTCTTTATTATGACATTTGCGCCACCTTTACTTGTTTCATATACCTCCACAACCAATCTTTTTGCAATCTTCAGTTCGTTTTTTGCTGGATTATACTGGAACGGATTGAAGCGTACTGTTAGTCCACGATAATCCCTTAATATGAATGGTTTATATATTTCAATAGTGTTTTTAGGCCACCAGGAATCGGTCTGATAGAATTTATCAAATGTATAAGCAACATCATCAGGATTAATATTTCGATAAAGATTACCTTTTGATGGAACTACTGGATTAATCTTTTTTGTATCATATTCAATATTTACTATTCTATAATCCATGAGTGCATCATCAGGTATAATTATATTTCTCGCAATTGTCGGTAATTCTGGTAAACCTTTTTCAAGAAAGGTCACTTGCCCTGGCAATTTAATCCTTGAAAAAGTAATCCCATTGACATCTACTTGTTCAATTTCATAACCTTGAAGTTCGAATTCAACGGTTATACTTGAACCATTATCCTGGATTACTTTTATTGCTGGTGTGCGAGCGGCTTCTACCAGACCAAGATTTGAAATTGCAAGTAATACCAGGACTAATATTGATAATAAACGCATAATCTCTCCTTTTTTTTACACAAATATTCACGAATCCGCTTTCAGCGGACACGAATTTACACAAATTCACAAGGATTTCTCCCTGTCTCCGTGTCTCCCAGTCTCCTTGTCTTTTTAATCCCCGTCTCCGTATCTCCTTGTCTTCATAATTCCCGCATTTAAACCCTAACCTTTTTCCTCAATTGGCTTGTATTGCCATTAATCGCCTTCTCATGCCCTCTTCTGCCTTTGCCAATTTTTCCCAAATTTGAGATTTGGAGGAAAAATCGAGCATCCCGAGCTGATTGAATCAGCGAGGGGCTTCTTCACCCTTATCTTAATAGTATCGCCTTTTCTGTCTTTTTATAATCACC
Organism: Caldifarciminota bacterium; assembly: GCA_023128195.1. Taxonomy (GTDB): domain Bacteria; phylum Hydrothermota; class Tepidihabitantia; order SM23-42; family SM23-42; genus SOIY01. The sequence goes on from JAGMEL010000261.1 coordinate 3,953, forward strand.
TGCTCTAAAATCAACAAAATAAACACCCGCAGGAACACGACGACCTAAATCATCTGTACCATTCCAGACAACAGATGATTGCATATTGAATATTTCAGATTGCAAATTGAAATCTTTAACCAGTCTACCACTTACATCATATATTTTCAAAGAAATATCTTGCTTCTTACTTCTTGCATCTTGCATCTGAATATCCCCTATGCTGAATCTAATTGCTGTCACCCGTCTAAACGGATTAGGATACATCGCACCTAACATAGTTTTCATTGGTAAACCAGTTAAACCTGCGGCTTCTTCAATCCCAATCGTGATTCCGAAAAACCTCATGATCGAGTCTAATAATGCCTCTTGAGTCGAAGGCGGAGAACCATCTGTTAATAAACCTAACTCAAATGAAGTACCAACTGTTTTGTATATCCCGGGATCATTTGCCACACCACAATTGTAATTATCATTACCGTCATGAAAGATTAAGAAACCAGTACCTGTAGGATTGATATGGTCAATGCCATTATTCTCACCATTATAATTGAAATTCATACCTTCAGTAAAAATACCGCTTTCACCGACAACTGGACCTAAATCATCAGAACCATCAGATATTGCATTAATACCAAAGAGTGGACCAAAATCATAACCACCCTCATATAGTGGATCAAAATACCAAACATCACCACCCTCAAGATATACCAGACCTCCTTGATTCTCTAAGAAATCGACTAATGCTGCAGCCTCAGCACTATTTGCATCAATAATATAATTGTTCGGATAGATACCAACACATACCAGTATTGCCTGATACAAACCCAAATCCGAAGCAAGACTTCCGCCACAATCACCACTATACCCTAAATTGGTCAAAATCGTATGCATGTTCTGACCTGGAGTTGGTGTAGGATCAGGATTCCAAATATAATAATGCTTTTTCCCAATTACTAAACTGAACTCTAAGGTATCAATATAAACTCCAGAAATCACCTCAACCTGAAAATTGACAACAGTGCCTGTAGGTGTACTAATATCTGCTGTGACATTATAAGGATCAGCTGAGTTTGTACCAGTATTGCCCGGGTCAATCGTACCGAAATTACCTGAGCTATCATTAATCGTAATATAAGAGGATGATGTTATTAATGTCGACGTAATATTCTCGGCAGTGGCACCGCCCTCGTTTTCTATTGTTACAATTAAATCCGCTGATTCGCCCGGATCCAGTATCCCATTACCATTATTATCATTAACCACACTCACATCCTGGAATGTCAAAACCGGAGCATAAACCATGATACTCGGATTTGATATCCAGATGCTGTCATTATCGTCATGAAACTCAAGGGTAAAACTTATAGCATGATTATTCGGACAATCATTAGCTACTGTGAACTGATAATAAGGATCAGATAATAAAGAATCATCTGCTAAAATATTGCTATACCAGCTCGAATCGGTTGTCAATACCACATAAGGATCAGACTCAGATAGTAAACCATACACATTATATGCGGTCTCAACCCCGATATTTTTTGCCCAGATGCCCAGGTCTACTGTCTCACCTGGATTTACCTGACCATTACCACCAGCATCATCTATTATTATCGAACCCAGTGCAATATAAGGACCAGACGGCGAAGTAACCAGGCAATAGCCTTCATAAGGTATATAATTGTGTTTAGTTACAGTAACATACATTGTATCACCAGGTGTGGTTGGAGAGATGTTCAAAGTTGCAGTGCCGGATGCATCTGTATAATCTGATACATGAATTTGGGGTGATTGATCTGGTATCCAGCAGCACACAAGAGCATCCTCAAGCGGTGTTCCGCCGTGATTGACTGTAATAGTAAAATTGCTTGCTCCAGGAAAAACAATGGCATCATGTGTAACAGTCATTGCTGCCGGAATCTCTGTCCACAAATCGAGTGATGGATCACCAAGCACATGATATCCTTCATAATAGTATCGTTTAAGGCCGGAACCCGAAAGTTCAACGCCATCATACATACCATCCAGGGTGAACCGTGCATGTTCGTAAATTGAATCTGCATATATTGCTTCATACCATTCTCTTTGTAACCAGTCATCCTCATCCCAGTATGTGCCAGGACAGGAACCATAATAGGCAACCGCGCCACCATTTTCTTTTCTTATCCATGATTCACCACCACATGGGTTGGTGGATGAACCGAAATTATTTGCATTGCAACAGTGCCCCGTAGCGATTGTTAAATGGTCGCCATTTGTTAGCTGATTCACATGTGTAACTGTAAACGGCGGACCATCATGCCACCCATCATCATTTCCATGACCTGACATCGTGATCAGGGTCCGACCGGCGTTTACATTATCAAAGACATCCTGAGTCGTAGCACCATAGGTCTGTTCATACAGTTTATAAGTGGTGTAACCATTGGGATCCATGAACGTGCTCGTGCAGTAATTATGGGTACCTTCACTCACAGTGTAATTGTCATTACCTGCACAAAAAGCATCATCCTTGAACCATCCTGCGGGTAGATTGGCTTTTTCGTATTTAAGGATCTTATCCACCATCGTCGTGATATGCGTTCCGGTTTCACATGAAAGCCGTCCGTAGAAAATATCAGGCAGATACCCTGAGCCATCGAGCTCGGCATAATACAGATCTGTTACCTTCCCACTTGAAGCGCCTGTTGGCGCAGGCATGTAGCCGCCATTGACGTCTCCAACAAGAAGAAGATATGTTGGTGCAGGAACCTGGGCGTCAATATAGTTTTCAATACCAGACGGATTCCATGGGCTTATGCTATCCTGATTTGCCACCTTGACTTTAAATCCTTTTTTGCTTAACCAGTAGGCAAGGTTGTTGATCTGATTCTGGAAATTATTATGGGTAACAATGAGATAGTGAATAGGCAAGGGTGGTACATCCCTGATTATATTTGCAAAAAATTCGTAATTCAAAACGCGTTTTTCAATAAAATTCTCGTACAGTGGTGAATAATTCTGCGCAACCACCTGTCTTGTTTTTGCCATATCACCGCCGATAAACGTTATCTTGATTTCAATGTCGGTATAGTATCTTATCATGTTTGATGCAGGATTATATTGGATAGGTGCAACCTCTATGATTGCTAATCGATGACCTCTCATCATATCAACCTTCTCTATTCTTACAATCTCTTGAGGATAGAGCTCATCTTGTGAATATGTTGCTTCATTAACAACCAAAACAGGCTTTTGTCCTGGCATTTTGATCACTGATTCCAGGACCGGCATTATTCTGTTTTTCAAACCAAGGGATTCTAAACTAATATCTTTATATTTACTATTAATGATTTCAATCTCAATCCTTGCATTAAGAGGTACACCTATGGTTTGTTTTATCGCTGGTAATTTTGGTTTGCCGATATCTCCCGTGTAATAGGTTTCAGGGATTGTAAGCAGAGCGAAGGCTTCGTTGTTTGTGTTTATCATGTCCTCTGTATTAATAATTTCTGTTTCACAACCCGGGATGGTTATATGGAAACTGGTGGATGAATAATTGGATGATATAAGTTCAACTTTTGGTTGATTCAAACCACTTTTATTAAAAGATATCCACTCTGCCTGTAATAGACAAGAGAATAATAGCGGAATAATAATTAATTTCTTCTTAGAAATTAATTCTTTTTTCATTATACCTCCTCAATTATATAAAATACCTAAATACCTAAAGATAAATAAATACCTACATATCTAAACCAAGTTCGTTTGCAACGAGCGTGGGTAAATACCTAAAACGTTATTTACCACAACATTAAGAAAACTATCTGACAACCGTGGAGTCGAGCCTTCCTCGACGAGATACAGATGTGTAGGTTCATCACTTAGTCTTAAGTCTCGAAAAAAGTTCTAATAATGATTTTATAACTATCTGTATTTTATTATAACAAAAATTTATCGTTTGTCAAGCAGTTATTTTGGAAACTCTGAAATATGGATGAACCACAGTTTATTTTGTCCCTGAATGATAAATTCCAAAAAATGTAGTGGTGCGATTTACCCACGCCCCTCACAGAGGAGCGGGATTCATCGCACAAAAATAATGTTCAAGAGAACAGGTGGGTAATTACCAAAGTGCAATAAGATAAGGCGTAGTCTCATTCAATATGAGACTACGCCCTATAGGTTTATTGTGATATCTAATATACCTTAGTCTAAGCTTGTCTTTAAGGCATATTTAGGTTTTTTTCATTATCAAAAAATTCCTCGCGCTTTTTTAGCCAACTCTCGTATTCTTCTGTAGATAAGGTGTCACCTTGGAGCTCCCAGAGTTGATGCACAAAGGTGGTATCAAAACGATAGTCGTTGACTGAGCGGACATCCCAGCCGAGAAAAATATCGCCATCTAAAGGCAATGGCGAAATGAGATATAATATATTCCTTAGTGACTTTGCTCCCATTAGTTCGAAATTGTAATAAATCTTTCTCAATGAGTCATTATCGTTGTCAAAACCAAAAGAATAAGAAATACAATAAATTAAGGTGTCATCAAGATAAGTTTTTATTCCATAATCAGGCCACTTAGTAAAAGGTATATGCCAGAGTCTATATCGCCACGTCTGATAGAATTCTCGGTAGAGTTCCGCAGACCATTCAGATGTAGTTAAAATTTCATCAACAGACATGGGATAGCGATGATATTTACTGAAGAAAGCTCTAACAACTCCATCCAGATCTTTTGATCGCTCTAGATTGTAAGTCACAATAATTTCGTTTCTTCCACCAATGAAGTCAAGGCAGAGAAATAAAATTCCAGCAACTAATATAATTTTTAGTGCTCGCCAAAACTTCCGTGTTACTAAACAAATAACTGCGATTATTATAAGTACAATAACTACAATTCCTAAGCCTGTTCCAAAGTAATTCACTATTCCCACGCTACTCTCCTTTGTATTTTTCTATTTGTTTCAACCAATCCTTAAATGCCTGAGGTGATAGAGTGCGATAAATTACTGTGATATTGTCATTTTTACCAAGGTAGAAAATATCGTATTTTTGATCTGTCCGCTTTGTGTAAACTATTTTATAGATCTTTTGTAAATCCTTCCTTAGCTGAAGATCTACGCGAATTTTATCATTAGTACCAATACTCCATAAAACTTTTTCTAAGAGAGGTTCTGTTTCAGGTGAATAAGCGCCACGTGATAAGATTGACAATAATTGTTCGCCGCGTAATTTGAGCATATATTTTAATGACAATTCGCCAGGTAATCCTTTGAGCGATACTGGCTCTATCCTATCTGCTGCAATATCTTCAGGCCAGGAACCACCAGTATATCTAACCTTATCATGCGCTCTGCTTTTCTCTCGGAAATATGATTGCTCAGCCTTTACCATTATTTGACGAGCAATTTCAACCTCACGAGGTGTCATTGCTCGTCTGCCATCCGGATCCACATATTTTGTCGGGTTATTCCGGCAATAATCGTAAAATGCCAGAGACAATGGATTAGTTAGGTTAAGAGCATTAGTGCCCATAAAGGGTTCTGGAGTAATGAATATACCGAAGTCAGGGGAATAATACCGTGCACCATAATAATACATATCATTGAATTTATCGAATTCCTTGCCAGTGAAGCGGAAAGGATTTTCAGTATCTATATTTACCCAATACTCTTTGCCGAATGGATAACCCAACCATTCGTAGACTTTACTTTGTGAAGCGTTTGTCATCACCTTTGGAGTGCCCAAATAATCATTGTGATAAAAATATTCATTGCCATCTCTATCGATCTTTACAAGAAGTTTACCATGCAAAAAGACATACTTGAAATATTTCAGACTGCCACTGTGATATTCATACAAAACTCCACCACAGGGTGCGGTCATGTAGTAATAAGGAGAATCCCTAAAAGGAGTATATCTTCTCACCCGTTGACCATTGCCATCGTACACACATGTTACGTTGTTATAAAGGTTTTTAATTATACTAATCGGTCTATTTTCGTAATCGTATTTCATTGTTAATGTTTTATCACCAGTAATGCCACATATATTACCGTTGGCATCGTACTTAAAGTCACAGGCGCAAACACCTGTAGTATAATCAAGTCGTTTTGTGGTGTTATTATAGTAGTTATTCGTAATTGACCCATTAATATTCTCGTATTCTCGACGTCCTAAACAGACATTCTCATAGCCATATGAGCCAGCACCCCAGAGATTGGGAGCATTAAACTCTTCCAGTCTATGGAAGTCATCGTAGGTAAATACTTGATCATTATTACCATTAAGATGATCCGTCAAACTTGTCAAATTGCCTGATTGATCATAATCATATTCTTCATCCATTATATAGGGTGTTATTTGTATTCTCTTCACAAAATAACGGTCATCATGAAATGTGACTGATGTCTGGCAACCATTACTTGTCTGGAACAAAGATGCGCTACCTGAAGGATGGTATGTAATATTATTGTCAATGTATCCCGGAATGGTTAGAACCCGATTTTCATTATCATAGGTATATTGTACAACCGTCTCATCAGGATAGGTAATGTACTCCAGATTCCCATTGCCATCATAATCATAATATACTCTAAACTCTTGCCCATCAATTTGAAGTGTATCACCTGTGACCCTATTCATTGCGTCATACCCATAACGCTTCACAACCTGATGAGTCGTTATTCTTCTCACATTATCGGCATTGTCATAGATATATGTAACGTCATATTCGCTGCCTCCATTATATACCATTTGTTGTAAACGATTGGCATAATCGTATGTGTATGTGGTAGTATTCCCATTCGCATCAGTTCGCGTCCTCAGATTACCGTTATTTTCATAAGTATATTGTGTTATACCTCTTTCCGGTGAAGACTCATTTTGAAGCAAACCAATATGTGAAGGCTCGTAATTAAATTCACGAGTGTACTGGTTATATTCCCATTGTATTTGTGTTAACCTATCAGCATTATTATACTTATAATGAGTATTTTTCGAATAAGAATTATTTTGATATTTTAAAATAACACGATCTAACAGTGGGTTGATATAGGGATTACCATACACCCTATAAGCGTAGCGAATATGATGTCCTTCGTGGGCGGTTTGATCCTTATACACAATCACTGGTGAGCCACCATTGTAATAATGAAAGGTTTCTGCCCAATGACCTGGAAGCTGCTTTCTTTTAATCCGCCCTAAATAATCATAAGTATAATGTATACCGCTTTCCGGAGTTGAATTATCAAAAGGAAAAGATTTATAGATAAGCCAATCCAGAAAGTTGTAATCGTAATCAACCTTAATGCCTGCACTGTTTTCCGTTAAGTCTAATCGTCCAAAATTATCATAGTATTCTATAGTATATCCGTCACCTAAACTAACTGTTTTTGACTTATTATCTGATGCATAGGTTATTATCGTTGAATTGCCAATAGGTGGATCTATTAGTTTCAGACGATTTCTGCCGTCATAGTCATAAACAGTTGTATGACCATTGCCATTTTTTTCCCATTTAATTGTACCTTCCCAGTTTATGTCCCTTTGAATTGTATAAATTCCATTATTAATAGTTTGGGGAAGACCATAATCGTAAAGATCATATGTAATGCACCGATTCATCCCATCAGTAACCTTTTTCAGATTCCAATTAGAAGAATAATATCGATATTTCGTAATAATACCATCAATCGTCTTTGATTCCATTTTACCGCTGAGAGAAGAATAATCATACTCCTCTATATGATGAGTACCTGTAATATCACTACAATAAACTTCTTTTCTTTGAATTTTATTAATAATGTTCTTGGGAAAATTGTACCAGTATGTTATATTTGTGAATTTTGCACTTCTTAACCCACTACTATCTTCATCCGTATACGAATTCGTTTCAACAATATTCGTAGGATGTCCATACTCATAATTCTGGTACTCTGTGTTATAAAACACGGTATATGCTGTGCCATAATCATCTCGCGAGTGTTCTGTGATTTTTGTGAGAGTTAGTTCAGGCACATAAACACCAATATCATGTGAAGTCGGTCCATAATAATATTCATTTGATATTGGATCTGAGTGATCATACTCATAGTCCCAGATTATCCATAATGGACAAACCGGAGCATCCATAATTTTTTTTCTTAATATAAGTCCAATCTTCCAGTTGTCACCCTGAATCGGTTCCATATTATAACCGAACATTTTGTAAATCGTTTTATGACCGAACGAATTCGTTATTGTAGTTGAATCCGCACCAGAAGAAACTTGTGCATAATCTATTGCCCATCCTATTTCCTGGTTTAATCGTGCCGTAAGAACGCGAAACGTGTACCACTCGCCCCCAATGTTAAATGTATGATAATTATAAACATATTCAAAATTACCTCTCCAGGGGGTGTATCTTTTTATCATCTCGCCATCATATTCTACACTTTCATCCCTATATTCATATTCGTATGTGGGGTTACTACTGTGATCTTCAGGGTATCGAACACGTCTTAAAAGCGCATAATCTCCAATATGGGCAGGATCATACTCAAATCTGTACTCATTCCCATACACTGTAATCTTTTGGAGATTGTTGTTATTTATTGTAAAGCCAATTTGCCTGCCGCATGCATCTTCTATATTGGTCATCACTGCTTCATTAGTTCCTGTATTTATATAACTTATTTCTATGGTATTAGCTCCTGAGGGATCACTAATTTGCACAGTGGGATAATATGTAACAGGTCCGCCTACTTCAGGGAAACTACCAATAATATTGCCATCAAATGTCCATTTTACGCCGTCGGTAAATAACACTTCGAATCCTGTGCGGGTCAGCTTCATGATCCAGTAATCTTTGCTAATATAGTGCTCCGGGTTATTAATATTTTGATAAAAAGTGTGGTTTGAGCCATCAGGCATGATCAAATATGCGCCATCGAGATTTGGTAAATTAGGAAAAACCAGCCTACCCATATGCATTGACCAGCCGAAACCAACCCAGGAATCAGGGACAGGTACTATTTGAGGTTGCTCCCAGTCTCTATAAATATCGCTGTTATAAACGCGCATTATTGTTAAATCAAGACCACCATTTCCTGGTAGATGAATATCCGTATATATCAAGGTAAAATTACCGGTAAATGGATCAAGATGCTCTTCAGGTTCGTAGGAATAAGACCCCCGAGTTGGGTTGAACCCCCTGAAATCATAGAATGGGTCATCATAACCGGCTACAGCAACGCCTGCTATTAAGAATGTCGAAAGAATGCTGAATATATACTTCATTTTACCTCCTCTTTGATATAATATACTATGACTCTTGACTATATAGTATGAAAATACAGCAGAGCCTTTCCCCTATATTTTACATATTCCTAAACAATTGTTGAGATTCATCACCTCCTTCACAATTTTTACAATACTATTAAAGTATAGATACAAATTTGCAGATGTCAAGTAATTTATTTGTATTGTCATTGCACAGCAAAAATGTCATCTTTAATTGCAAACCACGAATGTCCTTATGTCTGGATCATAACTTTGTTAGCATTGAAATAATTTTGAGGAGGGGGGTCCAACAGGGGGGGTAAAAGCATAGGAGGTGTCTTATTGGACCTCCCTCCCGTTTTTTGTAAGCTTATGAATATTCTTTTTTGAACCATTCAATACTCAAATATATCACAAATTTTCTGGTTGTCAATAGGAAGGATGAAGCATATGAAGTTGTCTCAATTCATTTTCTAAAAATATTTTTGTTTCTACATTTTCCGGATTAATTTCTAAAGCCATTTTAAATGACTCGATTAAATTTCTAATATCACCTCTATTCTTATAGATCAAACCGTTTAAAAAATATTTCTGCGCTATCAAATAACGGTTCAACTTATCTTTGTCATCAATATTTGTAATAATTCTTTGCGGGTCTATTCTGAATTTAATCAATGCTGAAAGATTAATATCCCAGTTTTCTCTTTTTATACTATTCGGGGTAAAAAACTCTAAATATGGGTTGTTATCAGTATTTATCGTTGCTCCTTTGGTAAATCTATTTGTTGCATCTTCATCACAAAGCAGCGAGATTGTAAAAAGATAAGGGTCGAATAAAATATCGTCCTGTAAGTTTTGTAGATTATTACGCAAAATGGTAAAGTCAATATCTAGTTCGTGATCAGTAGCCACAAGTATGCCGTGCGAATGGGCAAGCCAGACAGTAGTATGAGGGAACACAGAAGAAAATGTTTTAATCAGTATCTTAAATTCATTTAAAGATAATTTATGTAGAGGTAAAAATTGACACATAACTCCATTCTCATTGAGGATACTTTTGCACAATTGAAAATATTCTTTCGTGTAAAGATTATTACAGCCAAGGGTCGGATGCGTGGGATCACAGGATATGATATCATATTTTTTATTTGTTAGCAATATATAATTTCTGCCATCTCCGCCTTTAAAATTTATCTTTGGATTTTGTATAACATCGTTATTGAATGTACTGAAAAATTTAGCAGCATCTTTAACACCCGGGCAGATTTCAATGCAATCAATTTGGCCTACATCGTGCTCAGCCACTGCCGATGCTGTGATGCCAATGCCGAATCCAATGATTAATGCATTTTGCGCATCGGGATTGATGAAAAATGGTAGATGACCCAACATCTTGACAACTTTTAGGGCGTCGTAAGTAGTACCACAGACTGCACTGTTATTTATATAACATGCCCTTATTCTGGTGAATCTATCTTCGCTTACGATTACTGTTCCCTGTGAAGTTTCTTTATAGTAAAGTATTTTATCAGAACGGGTTGGTGTTCTAAACATTGAAGGTGGTAAAACCATTGGATTCTTCATTCCCAGGCGCGCAAGGAATATTCCAATAAAAATAATGCAACAATTAACCACTATGAATCTGGTCTTCCTCTGCAGGTCGGGTTCAAGGACTATGAGTGCCATTCCTAAGAGTAGGTTAATAAACGCCACCGATATAATACTTTTCAATACGCCGAAAACAGGGATCAAAACAAATCCTGCAATCAATGAACCAATAATACCTCCAATTGTGTTTATGAAATATACCTTGCCAACATTATGACCTAAATTGTCTATTTTCTGCGTACATATTTTACATATAAGTGGAAAACTAATACCCATAAATAAGGTCGGTAAAAATGCTATTACAAAAGAAAGAAGTAATCCTGGTATAAAAATGCGTAATACCGGTATTCCCAATATATTTCTAATTGAAAACAATAAACTCGGAAGTTCGTTTAAAAAAAGAGCAGTTATTATGACATATACACCTATGGCAGTTTGACATATGGCGAGTAATAATAGGGGCTGTTTTTTGTTATTTAAATACTTTGCAAAAATGAAACTCCCAATACTTATACCAGTAAGGAAAATAATGAGGATGCTTATAAAACTATATGTTGAATTTGCAATGAAGATATGTAATGATCTTGTCCATAATATTTCATAGGACAAGGCGCAAAAGCCAGAAAGCCCAGCAACCAATAATGAAATTTTTATTATATGATCTGAATACTTCCGCATTGATGTTCTTTTCTTTTGTTCATGGATAACGGCTTTATATGAAGACATAAATAATGAAACAAAACCTAATATTATAACTATTGCAATTGATAAAATCTGGGTAATGGTATGACCACAATAGAGAATAAAGAAAAACCCGGTCAAAAAGGCGCCCATGATACTGCCCAGGGTATTGACGGCATATAAAACCCCCACGCCTTTTCCAATTTCTTCTCTGCGTTTTATAAAAATCTTACTTAAGACCGGAAGTATTCCACCCATTAAAAATGTGGGGATAAACATTATTATTACAGATAGTATTATTATCAGAAACATTGAGATTTTTTCCGTGTTTAATGTCAGATAAATAGATTTATAAATAATGGGTAAATAGCAGAATATAATAAGTGTGATTAATGAAGAGATACCAATTCCAAACTGTAGAAAGCTGAAAAATTTCAGATGATTATTTGTTTTATCAACTTTTTTGCCAAAATATATACTTCCAATGCCGAGTCCGGCAATAAATACTGCTGCGACAATTGCTACGGCTGATATTGTAGTGCCAAAAACCAACGATAATATTCTTATCCAGATAACTTCAAAGATGAGTGTGGAAAAACCAGATAGGAAACATAGGATTAATAACACTACTTGATTACTTAATGTCTTGTTTTTCGACAATGTATTTCCTTGTGTTTAAGTAAAATGCCATATTTCAAATGGAATCCCGATTTTTAATATCAAAATGCGGGGATTATTTATATATCAGGTTTTTTATGATCGGAACAGGCTAATCTTTTTTACTGTAAATTTTTCCAGCATCCAAACCCTAACCCTTTTCCAAAACCAATTAGGCATTTACCATCTCACCAATACCCCACCCCAGGTAAAGCCGGCACCAAAAGCAACCAATAAGATAAGATCTCCTTTTTTTATTCTTCCTGCCTTTGCTGCCTGATCAAGACCAACTGGTATTGATGCAGCTGAAGTATTGCCATATTTATCGAGATTAATACCCACTTTGTCCATGGGTATTTTTAATCTTTTTGCTGTTGCTTCAATAATCCTTATATTTGCCTGATGAGGAATCAAAAAATCTACTTGTTCAGATGAGATATTTACTTTCTTTAATGTCTCAATTGCTGATTCGTACATTGCACGTACTGCTACTTTAAATACTTCATTTCCTTCCATTTTCAGGTAGTGTAATTTACTTTCAACTGATTCATGAGAGGCAGGAATTCTTGAACCTCCTGCTGGTTGTTGGAGAAGGTGTCCATATGAACCATCAGCACTATAATATGTAGAGAGAATCCCTCGTTTTTCATCTGTTTTCTTCACCAGAGCAGCACCAGCAGCGTCACCAAAAAGCACACAGGTTGAACGGTCTGTGTAATCTGTGATCTTGGTCAATTCCTCAGCACCGATGACCAGAATGTTGTCATAACCATTTTTAATAAATGATTCTACAATCGTGAGTGCATAAAGCCAGCCAGTACATCCTGCAGAGATGTCAAATGAGATGATCCTTCTGGCACCAATTTTGTGCTGGACCAGGCATGCAGTAGAAGGAAAGAGCATATCAGGTGTGGCTGTTGCTACAATTATTGCTTCAACCTCATCTGCCTTTATCTTAGCTGATTCGAGCGCCCGTTTTGCGGCATTGGCTGCGAGATCACTCGTTGGCTCATTATCTTTAGACACTCTTCTTTCTCGAATGCCGGATCTTGTTCTTATCCATTCATCCGATGTTTCGATAATTTTTTCTAAATCAAAGTTTGTTAGAACTTTATCTGGAACATAACTGCCTATACCCGCTATACATACATTCATTTTTTTATTATCGCTTTAATTTGCTCCACAACATTAAATTCGACACAGGTTTTGGCAAGTTTTATCGCATTTTTTAGCGCCTGGGAAGAAGAATGTCCATGACAGATAATTACCACTCCATCAACACCTAAAAGTATTCCGCCTCCATACTCCTCATAATTGAATTTTGCCTTTAAACCTTTAATTGCCGGTTTAACTAGATATTGACCGAACTTCCGACGTGCGATTGCATCAACCTCATCTCTTAACATATGCCATATACTATCAATCATACCTTCTGAAAATTTCAGGATTACATTGCCAGTAAAACCATCAGAGACTATGACATCAGCAAATCCTTTCATTAAATTGTTACCTTCGATATTGCCGATGAAATTTAAATCGCTTTCCTGGAGAATTTGATAAGCCTTCTGCCTTACTTCATCACCTTTTCCACTCTCGCTGCCAATATTCAGGATAGCCACGCGTGGCTTCTTTTTCTTTAGGGCTATTTGAGCAAAGATTGAACCCATTAATCCATAAT